>NZ_CALAYQ010000038.1:0-86052 GCF_937894855.1 uncultured Zoogloea sp. | reverse complement strand
CGGTGGTGCCGAGGATGGAGATGCCGCCGAGGATGCCGAGGCGGGCGTTGAGGGTCTTCTTGGCCATCTCGTCGCCGCCGGGCACCGAGATGGTCACGGCGAGCCCGTCGCCGGCGTCGAGGATGGGGCTGCCTGCGGCGCGCACGTTGTCGCCGATGTTGCGGCGGGGGACGGGGTTGATGGCCGGGCCGCCCACGTCGAGGCCGAGGCCGGGCTTGGTGACGATGCCGACGCCCGGCCCGCCGCGCAGCACGATCTGCCCGGAGGCGCCGGGCAGGCGCTCGACTTCGACGGTGAGGTGGGCGCCGTTGGTGGCGTCGGGGTCGTCGCCAGCGTCCTTGATGCTGACCGCCCGGGCGCGCTGGCCGTCGGTCCAGCCGTCGCAGATCGGGAAGCGCACCCGCTGGGTGTTGGGGAGCACGCAGTCCACAAAATCCGGCACCCGGCCATGGACCAGCCCGAGGGTGGCGGCGGCCGCGGCGGCGGCGGAATTGGCGCCGGTGGAGAAGCCCGTGCGGCTGCCGCGATCCCGTTTCGGGTCGCCCTTGCGGATCTTGTCGGGGGCCGCGTGGCCGGCCACGGCGAGCTCAGCGGCCATTGCGCTGGTGTTCCTCGGCCTGGCCGAGGAGGGCGTGGATGGCGGCGACGACCAGGGTCGAGCCGCCCTTGCGGCCGCGGATCGCCACCCACGGCACGTCGTCTACGGTCATCAGCAGGTCCTTCGATTCGGCGGCCGACACGAAGCCGACCGGCATGCCGATCACCAGCGCGGGGCGGGCGCCTTCTTCGCGGATCAGCCGGACCACCTCGATGAGCGCGGTGGGGGCGTTGCCGATGCCGACGATGGCGCCGTCGAGCAGGCCGAAGCGGTGGGCCTTGCGCATGGCCTGGACGGCGCGGGTGGTGTCTTCGCGGCGGGCGGCGTCGATCACGTCGGGGTCGGAGATGAACTGGTGGGTGGTGATGCCGAAGTGGTCGAGGCGGGGCCGCGAGAGGCCGACGCAGATCATCTCGACATCCGCCACCACGGGCGTGCCGCCGGCCAGGATGCGGGCGAGGCCTGCCTGCATGGCCTGCGGGTGGAAGGTGGTGAGGCCGTTGAACTCGAAGTCGGCGTTGGCGTGGATCATCCGGCGCACCAGCGGCCACTGGTCGGCGCTGTAGGCGTGGGGGCCGGTTTCGGCGTCGATGATGGCGAAGGAGTCGTGCTCGATGGCGCGGCCGGCGGCGGTGAGCTGTTCGGTGACGATGTTGGTGGTGCGCATGGTGGGTTCAGGCATGGACGGCGACGGGGGGGACGTGCGCGTGGTCGTGGCCCGGGACGTGGGTGTGGCTGTGGTCGTGGAGGTGCTCGGCTTCGGCGGCCTGGCGGTATTTGCAGCCGTCGCATTCGAGCAGCCCGCCTTCGGGCAGGGCGTGGCCGGCGACCTTGGCGTCGAGGAGGTCGAAGACGCCCTTGTCGAACCCGAAGTGGGTGCCCAGCGCGAAGGCGATCTGCGGGTACTGGGCGTGCAGGCGCGCCACCTGGGCCTTGATGCGCTCCATCAGCACGCCGGTGAAGAGGTACACCGGGACGATCGCCAGCTGGGTCATGCCCAGGCGCACCTGGCGCTGGACGACGCTTTCGAGGCGCGGCCAGGTGACGCCGGTGAAGGCGAGGTCCACCAGCTCGAAGTCGTTGTCCTCGAACAGCCAGCGGGCCATCTTGGCCAGCTCGCCGTTGGCGCCGGCGTCGGACGAGCCGCGGCCGAGGAGGATCACGCCGGTGGTCTGCGGGTCGGGCATGTCGAGGGCCTTCATCAGGCGGTCGAGCTGGCCTTGCAGCACCTGGAGGATCTCGCGGCCCATGCCCAGGTGGCGGGTGCAGCTGAAGCGCACCGCCGGGTGGCGGGCGCGGGCGGCTTCGATGGCGGCGGGCAGCTCCATCTTCACGTGGCCGGCGGCGTTGAGGATGAAGGGGATCACCAGCACGTGGCGGGCGTCGCGGGCGGCGCGGTCGAGGCCGTCGTCGAGGAGCACGTCGGCGTGCTCGATGAAGCAGGTTTCGATGCGCCAGGCGGGGTGGCGCTCGCGCCACTGGGCGGCGAAGTGGAGGATCTCGGTGTTGCCGTCCCGGTTGCGGGAGCCGTGGCCGACCAGAAGGATGGCGGTGTCGTTCATGCGGGGTTCTCCGGTGCGCGGGCCGTTGCCTTGCGGAAACGGTGTGCGAAGGCGGGGTCGTAGAGCTTGGAGCGGGCGAGGGTCGGCCAGTCGGCGGCGCCCAGGGTGGGGCTGGCGATGATCATGGCCTGGCTGGCGATCTTCTCGGCCTGACAGCGCTGCTTGATGTCGGCGAGGGTGCCGCGGACGATCTTCTCGTCGCCGGGCCAGCTGGCCTTCTGGACGACCAGGATCGGCGCGTCCTCGGCCCAGCCGGCAGCGCGCAGGGCGCGCTGGACCTCATGCAGCAGGGTGATCGACAGGAAGATGCACAGGGTGCTGCGGTGGGCGGCGAGGGCTTCGAGCTCCTCGCCCGGCGGCATGGGCGTGCGCCCGGCCACGCGGGTGAGGATCACCGTCTGGGTGACTTCCGGCAGGGTCAGGGTCTCGCCGGCGGCGGCGGCCGACGCGAAGGCCGACGACACGCCGGGCACCACCGCCCACTCGACGCCGGCGGCGGTGAGCGGGCGGGTCATCTCGACCAGTGCGCCGTACAGGCCGGGGTCGCCGGTCTGCAGGCGCACCACGCTGGCGTGGCGGGCGCTCTGGTCGAGGAGCCAGGCGGTCATTTCCTCAAGGGTCATGTCCTTCGAGTCGCGGATCTCGCAGCCCGGCGGGGCGAACAGCGTGGCCGCCTGATCCACCAGCGAGCCGGCGTAGAGGATCGCGCCGGCGCTTTCGAGCAGGCGCCTTCCCTTGACGGTGAGGAGTTCAGGGTCGCCGGGGCCGGCACCCACGAACCAGACCTTGCCGGTCATGGCTCAGACCGCCTGGGGCTGGAAGCACAGCCGCACCACTGCGCTGTGCTGGCTGCGGGCGATGGCATGCACCGCCAGCAGCGTGAGGATCGGCTCGACGGCCACGATGGCGGCGTAGGACGAGGCGAAGGAGAGCCAGGCGCTGAGCGGTGTGGCCACCTCGCCGATGGCCAGCCAGAAGCCGATCATCAGGGTGACGCCGCCGTAGAAGGCCGCGTCGAGCTTGAGGATGCTGCGCAGGGTGGGCCGCGTGTCGGCGGCGCGCAGGCGCTGGCCGAGTGTGGCATGCACCAGCACCAGCGGCAGGGCCAGCGAGAGGGTATTCACGCCCAGGTGGAGCAGGTCGGCCGGCGCGAAGATCAGCCCCTGGGCCAGCAGGCCGAGGGCGAAGCCGAACAGCGTCGGCACGAAACCGAGCGCCAGGTAGAGCGGCATCGCGCCCAGGAAATGCAGCTCCGACGGGCCCACCGGCAGGTGGAAGGCCTGCATGAACAGGGTGAAGGCGACTGCTGCGATCAGGCTGCGGACGATCAGCTGAGGCGCTTTGAGGAGGTGGACCGACTGGCTGCCCAACAGGGCGACGGCGGCGGCGTTGGCGGCGAGGATCTTGGCACTGGCGACGTACCCCGGTTCGATGTGCATCTTGCTTCCCTTCGTGACGATTGGACGAAGTGCGGCAAGGCATCAGGGGGCGCGCAGAAGCAGCGAAAGACGAAAAGACGGACCGGTGGCCAGCGGGCCGGGCAGGCGAAGACCAATGGCGGACGTGGTTCCGGAAAGGCGGATGGAACGGGAACGGACGGACAGTGATCGGGCAAGCCCATCGGTCGGCTCTGCCCACACCCCGGGGCCAATACCACACCAAAACGTCACAGGCCGGTCTTCTGGCTCGCCTTCATCCTCTTCTGCCGACCTTCCCGTGCGCGAGCACAGTGGCGTTGAGCAGATTCGTCAGGCTTACAGCAGCGGGGGCTGCGCCGGAATGGCCAGGGAGCGCGTGCTCCCGACGTCACCGGACTTCCCGTTTCACCTTGCCTGCAGACGCAGGCTCGGCACCCGTAACGGGGCGGAGTCTAACCGCATGTGCTACGACGCGGCAAGCCTTCGTGCCGATGGGCCGGCTTTTTATGAATCCTGCCTTCAGCCCGGTTCGGGCAGTGCCGACAACGCATTACAGGTCCGATCACCCCGACCAGACAAAACACCGCGGACAGCGCGGGCACGAAGGAAGAGGGACAACATGAAACCGAGGGTTTCGCCGACGACGGTCGAGCGTTCGCTGGGTGACGATGATTTCATCGTCACCAAGACCGACGCAAAGGGCCGGATTCTCTACGCCAACCGGATCTTCATCGCGCTATCGGGCTACACCGAGGCCGAGCTGCTGGGCAGCCAGCACAACATCATCCGCCACCCGGACATGCCGCGGGCGGTGTTCAAGCTGCTGTGGGATCACATCGCGGCGGGGCAGGAGTTCATCGGCTACGTGAAGAACATGGCCAGGGACGGCAGCTTCTACTGGGTGCTGGCGACCGTGACGCCGGACCGGGACGGGGAGCGCGGCATCGTTGGTTACACCTCGGTGCGCCGCAAGCCGCAACGCGAGGCGGTGGCTGCAGCCAGCGCGCTGTACCGGGAGATGGCCACTGCCGAAGCGGCGGCCGGGGCCGCGCGGGCCATCGAGGCGGGCACCGCGGTGCTGATGAAGGCGCTCAACGGGAGGGGCTATGAACAGTTCGTCCTTGCGCTCTAGGCTGGCGCTGCTCCTGTGGGGCCAGGCGGCACTGCTGCTGGCGGCGCTGGTGACGGGGTTCTTCGTCGGCGGATCGCACCCGCTGATGCTGATGTGGCTGGTGGCGGGCGTCGCGCTTGCCGCCTGGGGGCTGCGCCGGCTGCGGCAGGCGCTGGCGCCGCTGGACGGGCTGCTGGCGTTGGCCGGGAAGGTCGGCGAGGGGGATTTCTCGTCGCGCATCACCGGCATCGGCGATCAGGACGAGATCGGCCGGCTGGGGTGGGCGATGAACGATCTGCTCGACCAGCTGGAGGCGTATTTCCGCGAGTCCGAAAGCGCCTTCCGGGCGCAGATGGACGGGCGCTACGCGCGCATCGGCCAGCGCTCCGGCCTGCACGGCGGGCTGCAGGCGGCGATGACCGCCCACAACACCCTGCTGGCGTCGATGGCGGCCCATCTGCGCGGCCAGATGAAGACCCTGCTGCTGAGCAACGCCGGCATGCTCAACGCCGGCAACCTGATCAACAACCTCACCGGCAACCAGGCCGACATGCTGGCGATCACCGCTCAGATGCACGAAGCCGCGGCGACCGCCACGGCCACCGCCAGCGAGGCGGGCGAGAGTCAGCGCACCGTGACCGAGGTGGTGTCGCAGCTCGACGGCATCGGCACGCGCATCCTGCAGGTGGCGTCGGCCATCGACGAGATGACCGCCCGCAGCCGCGAGGTGGCGATGTCGGTGGCGCTGATCAACGAGATCTCCGACCAGACCAACCTGCTGGCCCTCAACGCGGCGATCGAGGCCGCCCGGGCCGGTGAATCGGGCCGTGGCTTTGCGGTGGTGGCGGACGAGGTGCGCAAGCTGGCCGAAACGACCCGCGGTGCGTCCCAGTCGATCGGTGAGGTGATGCAGGGCCTGATCGGCCAGAGCGAGGCGATGCAGTTGAATGCCCGCGAGATGAGGGAGATGACTGCGTGTTCGCAGCAGGTGGTGGGCGATCTGGCCGCCACCTTCGGGCGCTTCGCGCTGGCGGCCCGGGAGACCGAGCGTCAGGCCGCCGAGGTGCACGACAAGAGCTTTGCGACCCTGGTGAAGCTCGACCACATGATCTACAAGCAGCGCACCTACCTGTCGCTCAACAGCGATGGTGACTGCGAGCACGGTGCGCCGGTGGCTGTCGGTCACGAGGCGTGCCGCCTGGGCCGCTGGTACCGGGGCGACGGGAAGGCTCTGTTCGGGACGCTCCCGGCCTACGGCAAGCTGGAGGCGCCCCACGCGCTGGTGCACGACAGTGCCCACCGGGTGCTGGCGCTGCTCGAAAAGGACTGGCAGAACGACGCCACGATCCAGTCGCAGATCGTGGACGAGCTCAACAACATGGAAACCGGCAGCCGCCAGGTGATGGAGCTGCTCGACCAGTTCGTCGTCGACAAGCACGCCGGGCGGGCCTGAAGGTTCAGGAGCCCCGTAGTCGGCTGGGTTGTGCTGGGCTCGCGGAACTGCAGCAAGGCTTGTGCGTCTGGCCCGCGATCAACCGGGAGCCACATGCAGTTCGAGACGGTGGTCGAAGCACCTGAGCGCAGAGGCGAGATGCCTGCCGTGGCGGCTTGAGCCGGAAGGTGTTGGGTCCGAGTCGGCCGGCGTTTGTCCGAGTTGCCGGCCTCGTTGCGTGGCGGTGGTCAGCCCAGGGTCAAGCCGTGCATCACGACCGTACCCGAAACCACTCCGTTCGAGCCGCGGGAAAAACCGCCACCACCTCGCCCGACGGCGCGGCAATCAGCTTCATTGCCCACTCGGCGCGGGACAATGATTCTGGCAGGTAACGCTCGATCGCTTCGCCGAGCGCCTGCCAGCCTGGCATTTCCTCGTTGAATTCATACACGCGCCCATCCTTGGCAAGGATCACCAGACAAAGCAATTCGCCAGCGTAGATGTCGCGCTTGCAGGCATCCAGACGACGCACGTCACACCACGACACCCGGTCGCTACCCATCGACACGCCAGCGGCGTCAGCCGAAACCGCCAGCGCTTCGACTCGCCCCCGCCGAATCAAGGCAGCCAGGCGTTTGAGGTAGCGCCCGATCATTCCCATCTGAACGTCGTCACAAAATCGTAAGCGGCTTCACCCGCGGCTTTCCCGGTCTCGCGCCCAATCCAGCCACCTCCGAGTCCGCCCAAAATACCGCCGACAACACACAACGTCCCCGTGGTCACCTCACCAACGACCGGTACAGCCAGGGTTGGCGATCCCATGGCCGCCAGGGAAACGCAACCGGCCCACGCACCGCCGACACCACCTGCCGCACCAACGCCCAAGCCTGTGTATTCACGTGCAGCCGTACGACCGCGCTGTTCCGAAGGCACCTGCATCACGACCATGGTCGTCACTGTGATGTCCAGAACAATCAGGGTCGATCCCGCCACGCGAAACACCATGCTCAACCGATTAACGGTAGCACGTGATTTGCCGACACTTTCCAGCACGGCTTCGATGCTGCCCTTTCGGGCCAGCAAATCGCTCGGCTGCGGGAGCTTGGAACCCGGTTTCAGAATTTCCGAATACTGCTTGGCGAAAGGACTCAACGGCTTTCGAAACTCTTCGACCAATGTGTTACGCGCCCGGACCATTTCCTCAAACTCGATGTTGGTGATGTTCCCGCGCCGAAGGAGTTCATTGGCCTGCACCTGCAATACCTTGTCGGCGTGATCGTACGCCAACCGCCAATACGCATCCCATGCCATTGGCGCAGTCATGCTGCTGGTAATCTGGACAGACTCTCGGAAAGCCGGGCTGAGCAGCACCTTTTGCGCCCGCGGGAGAAACTGGGGGCTCCCGGGCGAGGCTTGATAGATGCCGAGCGGGCCCGGAACGGCATATGGTGCTTGAGACGAGATTCCGAAATCGAAGCCTTGCTGTTCAACCGGATTCAAAAGGCTGCCAGGTATGCGCGAACCGACCATTCATGTCTCTCCAAGGAACTTCATCCCGATCCTTTAGCCCAGGAACATCCTGTAGGCCGGGTTGGCGGTTTCGTCGACGTATTCGTAGCCGAGCTTGTCGAGGAAGCCCTGGAAGGCGTCGCGATCGGCTGACGGCACCTGCATGCCCACCAGCACGCGGCCGAAGTCGGCGCCGTGGTTGCGGTAGTGGAACAGGCTGATGTTCCAGTCGGAACGCAGGGTGTCGAGGAAGTTGAGGAGCGCGCCGGGGCGCTCGGGGAAGACGAAGCGGTACAGCACTTCGTTTTCTGCCTGGGGCGCGTGGCCGCCGACCATGTAGCGGATGTGGCTCTTGGCCATCTCGTCGTCGGTCAGATCCAGGCAGGGCAGCTCGTGGCGCTGCAGCAGCTCGGTGATGCGCACGCCCTCGGCGCGGTTGTGCACGCCCACGCCGACGAAGATGTGGGCGCGGCTGGCGTCGGCGTAGCGGTAGTTGAACTCGGTGATGTTGCGGTTGCCGAGCAGGTTGCAGAACTTCTTGAAAGAGCCGGGCTTCTCGGGGATGGTCACGGCCAGCACGGCTTCGCGCTGCTCGCCCACTTCGGCACGCTCGGCCACGAAGCGCAGGCGGTCGAAGTTCATGTTGGCGCCGGAGGCCACGGCCACCAGGGTCTTGTCCTTCAGGGCGTGGCGCTTGGCGTATTCCTTGGCGCCGGCCACCGCCAGCGCGCCGGCGGGCTCGAGGATCGAGCGGGTGTCCTCAAACACGTCCTTGATGGCGGCGCAGATGGCGTCGTTGTCCACCAGGATCATCTCGTCCACGTATTCCTGGCACAGGCGGAAGGTCTCTTCGCCCACCAGCTTGACCGCCGCGCCGTCGGCAAAGAGGCCCACGTTGGCGAGCTCGATGCGCTTGCCGGCGGCCAGCGACTGGGTCATGGCGTCGGCGTCGACGGTTTCGACGCCGATCACCTTGATGTCGGGGCGCACGCGCTTGATGTAGGCCGCCACGCCCGCCAGCAGGCCGCCGCCGCCCACGCAGCAGAAGACGGCGTGGATGGGCTTGGGATGCTGGCGCAGGATCTCCATGCCGATGGTGCCCTGGCCGGCGATCACTTCCACGTCGTCGTAGGGATGGACGAAGGTCAGCTTCTCGGTCTTTTCGAGTTCCTTGGCGTGGCCGTAGGCGTCGGAATAGCTCTCGCCGGCCAGCACCACCTCGCCGCCGTGGCGCTTGACCGCGTCGATCTTGATCGCCGGGGTGGTGGTGGGCATCACGATCACGGCGCGCACGCCGAGCTTCTTGGCCGACAGCGCGACGCCCTGGGCGTGGTTGCCGGCGGAGGCGCAGATCACCCCGCGCTTGAGGGCCGCCGGGCTGAGGCTGGCCATCTTGTTGTAGGCGCCGCGCAGCTTGAAGCTGAACACCGGCTGCATGTCCTCGCGCTTGAACCAAATCTTGTTGTGGATGCGCGCCGACAGGTTCGGAGCCAGGTCGAGGGGCGTCTCGATCGCCGCGTCGTACACCTGGGCGGTGAGGATCTTCTGGAGGTAGTCGGGGTGCTGCGCGCTCATGGCTGAACCTGTGCTTGTCGGCTGGGGAAGCGTCAAAGGGTAGCAGCCGGACGAACTGCACTGCAACATACGGTTTTTTCTTCGGGAACTGACATGAGCGACATCCAGCGGGCCGGCACCACCCGGCGCTACTCCGATTTCTGCGTGCACAACGGCGTCGTGCATTGCGTCGAGGTGCCCCCCGACGAAACCGCCGACGTGGCCACCCAGACGGCGCAGATGCTGGCCAGCCTGGAGCGTTACCTGATCGCCGCCGGCAGCGGCAAGGATCGCCTGCTGATGGCCACGCTGTATCTCGTCGACATGGCCGACTACGACGCGGTGAATGCCGTGTGGGACGACTGGGTGCCGGCGGGCACTGCCCCGTGCCGCGCCTGCGTGCAGGTGGTGCGCCTGGCGAACCCCGGCTGGCGGGTGGAGGTGGCGGTGCAGGCTGCGGTGGGCTGAGGACGCGGGCGGGCACTTCCCGTCGGCATGGCGGCATGGCTCGCCCAGATTGGGTTTTTGCTGCCTTTACATCTTTCGTCCCCTGCCTATAGTGTCGAATTGGGCGCGTCGCAGGGGAAAGCCCCCCGAAGAGGGGTGAGCGGGCGTTTGCCCGCCATCCAACTTGCTCCCGGGAGGTAGTCATGACTTTGCGTCAGCGCTTTATTGTTGGTGCCGCCGGCATCGCCCTTGCCTTTTCGGCATCCCTCGCCCAAGCCGGGCCCTACTCGGCCATGTATGTCTTCGGAGACAGCCTCTCCGACGTCGGCAACGACGCGCTGATCTCCGGTGGCGCCATACCCCGGACCTCGATCTTCACCAACGGCACCACCTCCGGCCGCTTCACCAACGGCTACAACTACATCGACTACATGGCCAGCTTCATGGGCCTCTCGGTCACGCCTTCGGTGGCGGGTGGCACCAACTACGCCTACGGCGGCGCGCGGGTCGATGGCATCACGCCGGCGCTGGTGCCGCTGGGTGGTCTGTCGTTCAACCAGCAGGTGACGTCTTACGTGAGCAGTCACGCGGGCGCCGCCGACCCCAACGCGCTTTACGTGCTGTGGGCCGGTGCGAACAACGTCTCCGACGGCATCACCACCGTGGCGATGGGCGGCAGCCCGTCGGCCATCGGCACCCAGATCGGCACCTCGATCTCGGCCATCGGTTCGGCCATCGGCGCGCTGGGGCTCAATGGCGCCCAGCACTTCCTGGTGCTCAACCTGCCCGACCTCTCCCAGACCCCGGTCATCCGTTATGCCGGCAGTCCGCTCCTGAGCAGCATCGCCCAGTCGGCCAGCGTCGGCTTCAACTCGGCCCTGGCGGGCCTGGTGGGGAGTGCAGCCTTTTCGGCGCTCGACATCACCCTGTTCGACGTCTTCACCGAGCAGACCAAGGTGACCAACGACCCCGCCGCCTACGGCTTCACCGACACCACCCACGCCTGCTACACCGGCGATCCCGACGGCGCGCCGCGGCCTGGCTGGGGCACCCCGACCACCTGCGCCGACGCCAGCGGTTACATGTACTTCGACTACATGCATCCGTCCCAGGCCTTGCACAACCGGCTGGCCCTGCTGGCCTACGATGCACTGGCCGTCCCCGAGCCCACCACCCTCTCGCTGCTCTTCGCCGGGCTGGGCATGATGGGCTTCCTGCGGCGTCGCCAGATGCGCGGCTGAACCTCTCCAGCACCCCTGTTGTCGAACGGCCTGCCCCTTCCGGGGTGGGCCGTTCTGCTTTTCCCTTCCCGCTGTAAGGCTTTGTTTTTCGACAGAAGGCGGGCCGCTCCGCTAGAATGCAGAGTTCTCCGCCGTACGAATCCAGGTAACGCAATGACTCAGCGCCTGCGCGAAATCCCCTACAACTACACTTCGTTCTCCGACCGCGAGATCGTGATCCGCCTGCTCGGCCATGACGCCTGGCAGACGCTCGACGCCCTGCGTTCCGAGCGCGTCACCGGCCGATCCGCGCGGATGCTCTACGAGGTGCTGGGCGATGTGTGGGTCGTGCAGCGCAACCCCTACCTGCAGGACGACCTGCTCGCCAACCAGGATCGCCGCGCCGCGCTGATCGACGCCCTGCGCCACCGCCTCCATGAGGTGGAAAAGCGCCGCGAGGAAGCCAGCGGCGAAGATCCCGAGCGCAGCGCCAAGGTGGCGAGCCTGGTGGTGGCCGCCCACGCAGCGGTGGATCGCTTCAAGAGCTTCTTCGAAGAGACCTACGACCTCCGGAAGCGCGTCCGGCACGAGCTGGCCCGCCACACCCGCAAGGACAACATCTGCTTCGACGGCCACGCCCGCGTCTCGCACGTCACCGACGCCACCGACTGGCGCGTCGAGTACCCCTTCGTGGTCCTCTACCCGGACACCGAGGACGAGATGGCGCCGCTGGTCAAGAGCTGTATCGAACTCGGCCTCACCATCATCCCGCGCGGGGGTGGCACCGGCTACACCGGCGGCGCCGTGCCGCTGGACCCGCGCTCGGTGGTCATCAACACCGAGAAGCTGATCGACCTGGGTCCGGTTGAAGACATCGCCCTGCCCGGCGTTGGCGGTGCGGGCTCGCTCGCGCCCTACGCCACCATCCGCACGGGTGCCGGTGTCGTCACCGAACGCGTGGCCGAGGCCGCATCCGCAGCCGGCCGCGTGTTTGCCGTGGACCCGACCTCCGCCAGCGCCTCGTGCATCGGCGGCAACATCGCCATGAACGCCGGCGGCAAGAAGGCCGTGCTGTGGGGCACCGCGCTCGACAACCTGGCCTGGTGGAAGATGGTCACGCCCGACGGCCACTGGCTGGAGGTCGAGCGTCTCAACCACAACTTCGGCAAGATCCACGAGCAGGAAACCGTCGAGTTCCGCCTGCGCCGCTTTGATGCGCGCACCTACAAGCAGATCGGCGAAGAAATCCTGCGCATGCCGGGCGCGGCCTGCCGCAAGGAGGGCCTCGGCAAGGACGTCACCGACAAGTTCCTGGGCGGTGTGCCGGGCGTGCAGAAGGAAGGCACCGACGGTCTGATCGTCGCCTCCCGCTGGGTGCTCCACAAGATGCCGCCGGTCACCCGCACCGTGTGCCTGGAGTTCTTCGGCCAGGTGCGCGAGGCCGTGCCGGCCATCGTCGAGATCACCGACTACTTCAAGCCGGGCGGCGCCGGCCACGCGGCGGGCATCCAGCTCGCCGGCCTGGAGCACCTGGACGAGCGCTACGTGCGCGCGGTGGGCTACACCACCAAGGCCAAGCGCCACGGCCGGCCCAAGATGGTGCTGATCGGCGACGTGGTGGGCCACGACGAGGCCGCGGTGATGACCGCCGTCTCCGACGTGATCCGCATGACCAACACCCGCGGCGCCGAAGGCTTCATCGCCGTCAGCCCCGAGCAGCGCAAGAAGTTCTGGCTCGACCGCTCGCGCACCGCCGCCATCTCGCGCCACACCAACGCCTTCAAGGTGAACGAAGACGTGGTGATCCCGCTGCCGCGGATGGGCGATTACTGCGACGGCATCGAGCGCATCAACATCGAGCTCTCGACGCAGAACAAGCTGGCCCTGTGCGACGCCCTCACCGAGTTCCTGCAGGGCGAGCTGCCGCTGGATGCCGGTGACGCCAACATCGGCCGCGACGAGCTCATCGGCGAGCGCCGCAAGGACGCCCTCGACCACGTGGCCGCGGTGCGCCGCCGCTGGCAGTGGCTGCTCGACAACATGGATCTGCCGCTGGCCGAGGCCGAGCCGCAGTTTGCCGACTACGGCATCCAGGCTGCCGAGCTGTCCAACCGCGCCGCCAACCCCAAGCTCTTCCACCGCCTGCAGGATTATTCGGTCCGCACGTCGTGGAAGACTGAGCTCCGCGCCCGCCTCGACAAGATCTTCGACGGCGTGCTGTTCGGCCTCGTGCGCGAAGAGATCAAGAAGGTGCACAAGCAGGTGCTGCGCGGCCGCGTCTTCGTGGCCCTGCACATGCACGCCGGCGACGGCAACGTGCACACCAACATCCCCGTCAACTCCGACAACTACGAGATGCTGCAGACGGCCAACAAGGCCGTGGACCGCATCATGGAGCTGGCGCGGAGCCTCGACGGCGTGATCTCCGGCGAGCACGGCATCGGCATCACCAAGATCGACTACCTCACCGACGCCGAGATGGCCGGCTTCTGGCAGTACAAGGCCAAGGTCGACCCGGAAGGCCGCTTCAACCGCGGCAAGCTGATGCGCGGCGGCCCGCTCAAGGGCAACCTCGACAACGCCTACACGCCCAGCTTCAACCTGATGGGCCACGAGTCGCTCATCATGGAGCAGACGGCGATCGACGAGATCGCCCACGACATTAAAAACTGCCTGCGCTGCGGCAAGTGCAAGCCGGTGTGCTCGACCCACGTGCCCCGCGCCAACCTGCTCTACAGCCCGCGCAACAAGATCCTCAGCACCTCGCTCCTGATCGAGGCCTTCCTGTACGAAGAGCAGACCCGCCGCGGCGTGTCGCTGGCCCACTGGGCCGAGTTCGAGGACGTGGCCGACCACTGCACGGTGTGCCACAAGTGCGAGAAGCCGTGCCCGGTGGACATCGACTTCGGCGACGTGTCGATCAAGATGCGCAACCTGCTGCGCGAGCAGGGCAAGAAGTCCTTCAACCCCGGCAAGGCCGCGGCGATGGCCTTCCTGACCGCCAAGGACCCGGCCACCATCAAGCTGATCCGCTCGACGATGATCGGCTGGGGCTACAAGGCCCAGCGCCTCGGCCACCGCATCGGCAAGAGCCTCGGGCTGATCCAGGGGCAGGTCCAGCATCCGCCGGCAACCCTCGGCAAGCCGCCCATCAAGGCCCAGGTGATCCACTTCATCAACAAGCCGATGCCGGGCGGGCTGCCCAAGCGCACTTCCCGCGCGCTGCTGGACATCGAGGACGACACCATCGTCCCGGTGATCCGCAACCCGAAGGTGAAGCGCGACGAATCCGAGGCGGTGTTCTACTTCCCGGGCTGCGGCTCGGAGCGCCTGTTCAGCCAGGTCGGCCTCGCCACCCAGGCGATGCTCTACCAGGTCGGCACCACCACCGTGCTGCCGCCGGGCTACCTGTGCTGCGGCTACCCGCAGACATCGGCCGGTGAAGAGGACAAGGGCCAGCAGATCACCACCGACAACCGGGTGCTGTTCCACCGGGTCGCCAACACGCTCAACTACCTCGACATCAAGACGGTCATCGTGTCCTGCGGCACCTGCATGGACCAGCTGATGAAGTACCAGTTCGAGAAGATCTTCCCCGGCTGCCGCCTGCTCGACATCCACGAATACCTCATGGAAAAGGGCCTGAAGCTCGACGGCATCACCGGCGCCCGCTACATGTACCACGAGCCCTGCCACACCCCGATGAAGGTGCACTCCGGCATCAAGGTGGCCAACGAGCTGATGGGCACGCGGGTTGATCTGTCCGACCGCTGCTGCGGCGAATCCGGCACCCTGGCCGTGTCGCGCCCCGACATCTCCACCCAGGTCCGCTTCCGCAAGCAGGAAGAGATCGAGAAGGGCGCCGAGAAGCTGCGCGGGGCCGACGCCGCCACCCCGGTGAAGATCCTCACCTCCTGCCCGAGCTGCCTGCAGGGCCTGTCCCGCTACAGCGGCGACGCCGGCGGCGTGGATGCGGACTACATCGTGGTCGAGATGGCCAAGCACATCCTCGGCGACAACTGGATGTCCGACTACGTGGCCAAGGCCAACAGCGGCGGCATTGAGCGCGTGCTGCTGTAAGCCGGCATTCCACGGCACCAGAAAGACAAGGCCCGCGAAAGCGGGCCTTGTCGTTTCAAGGTTCAGGCGTTGCTCAGTACCACGCCACCTTGCCGCTGCTGGTGTCGTACAGCGCGCCGACGATGCGGATCTTGCCTTCGTCTTCCAGCGCCTTCAGCACCGGGCTTTCGCTGCGGATGCGGGCGACCACCTGCTTCACGTTGAGCTCGGTCACGTCATCCACGAAGGCGTGGTTGTGGGAGTTGCGCTCGCCCGGCGTCGAGGCGGCGGCGACGGCCGGCTTGAACTTCTCGAGCAGGGTGGTGAGGTTGCCCATCTTCACGTCGTCGCAGGCGCCCTTGATGGCGCCGCAGCTGGTGTGGCCCAGCACCACGATCACCCGCGAGCCGGCCACCTTGGCGGCGTACTCGAGGCTGCCAAGGATGTCCGGATTGACGGTGTTACCCGCCACCCGCGCCACGAAGAGATCGCCGATGCCCTGGTCGAACACCAGCTCCGGCGCGGCGCGGGAGTCGATGCAGCCGACCACGCTGGCAAACGGGAACTGGCCCAGCGCGGTGGTCTGGACCTGGGCCTTCAGGTTGCGGCGCAGCGGCTTGTTGGCGGCGAAGCGCGCGTTGCCGGCCTTCAGGATGTCGATGGCCTTGTCCGGCGTGATGCTCGCCTGGACCGACTTGGTGAGGGTTGCGCCGGTGGTGTAGGGCTTGGGCACCACCGGGCCGCCGTGGTCGTCCGCCGCGAAGGCGACGCTGCTGGCGGCCAGGGTGGCCAGGCCGAGGGTGAGGAAGCGGGTGGTCAGTGTTTTTTTCATGGTGTCTCCCTGGGTGGATCGCGTGTCACAGGATTGCGGCCGCGCAGTCGTGGTTCAACGGCACGGCGCGGGCAAAATTTAAGATCAACACGCATGGCATGAACACCATTTCGGTCAAGCAGATTGCCCGCTGTGGGCGCCGATGCCGAACTCGGCCGGAAAAGGCTTCGTGCTATCCTGCGACCCCCGTTTTTCCGGTCGCGCATGGGCGCGGCCGTCCCCCATGAACGACGAACAACTCATCACGCCGGCGCCCGCCGCCGACGAAGCCGCCAAGCCTGCCGCTCGTGCCAAGGCGCCGGCCCGCAGCCGCAAGAAGGCCGACGCAGCGCCCGCCGATGGCGCGCCGACCGAGGCAGCCGCCGCCAAACCCGCCCGCGCCAAGCGCGCGCCCCGCAAGCCCAAGGCCAAGCCGGAGGCCGAGGCCCCGGCGGCCGAAGTGATCGCCGATCTGTTCGCCGTCGAAGCCGAGGCCGAACCTGTCGCCGCGCCGGTCGAGGAATCGCCCGCCGCTGCCGAGCCTGAAGCCGTGGCCGAAGCACCTGTCGACGTGGCCGCCCAGGCCATCGAGCCCGCCACCGACGAAGCCCTCGCCGCGGAAGCTGAATCCGACACCGCGGCCGACGAAGCCACCACCGCCGACGACGCCGAATCCCCCGCCGGCCCCCGCCGTCGGCGCAAGCGTCGCCGCGGCAAGGGCGAGCGCAGCGCCAACGGCCCGGCGGACGACAGCGACGCCCAGGCCGAACTGCCCGAGCTTGCCCTCGTCGCCGAGGCCCCGGTGGCCGAAGCGCCCGTGGAGGCGCCCGTGGATGTGCCCGCCGTCGAAGCCATCGCCGATGCGCAGCCCATGGCCGACATCGCGCCGGAACCCGAACCCGCCGAGCCGCTGCCTCTCACCGTGGTGAGCCTGGGCCTCGAGCAGCCGCCGGTGCTCTCCGCCGCCGCCCTCGACGCCCTGCGCGGTGCCCGGGTGATCCTCGGCACCGCCGAAGCGCTGGACCGCCTCGCCGGCCTCGCGCCCGACGTGCCCCAGGAGCTGTGCGCCGCCGATTCCATCCACCTCGACCTGCGCCGTGTCGGCCATGCCGGCAGCGTGCTGGCGGTGGTGGGCGATGGCGCCGGCGATGGCCCCGGCCTCGAACTGCTGGCCGAGCTGGGCCCCGGTAACGTGTGCCTGCTGGCCGGTGTCGGCCGCGTCCAGGCGGCGTGTGCGTCGCTTGGCCTGTCGGGCGAGATCGTCTCGCTGGTGGATCTGCGCCGTGCCCCCCTCGCCGCCCTGCGCGGCCAGCTGCGTGCCCATCGCCTGCTGGCGGTGCCCGTGGCCGATGCCGCCGCGCCCGGCGCCGTGGCCCGGCTGCTGGTGGACAGCGGTTTTGCCGGCGCCCGGGTGTGGGTGTGCGAATTCACCGCCGACGGCCTGCGTTCCCGCGCCTGGCTGGCCACCGAGCTGGCCGAGCTGCGCGAAAACTTCGACGCCCACGCTGTGCTGATCGTGGCGACCGGCCCGTCCGCCGGCGTGTTCGCCGAGCTGCCCGGCCTCACCGACGATGCGCTGGGCGAGGACGCCCCGGCCGCCCTGCCCCTGGCCGCGCGCCTGCTGGCGCTGGCGTGGCTGCAGCCGGCGGCGTGGGAGCAGGGCTGGGCGATCTCCGACGGCGAAGCCAGCCTGGCCCTCGAATGGGCCCGGGCGGTGCCGACGGCCCGCGTGCGTGCGGTCGGTGTCGAGCCGAGCCTGCTGGGCGTGGCGATGGCCCGCGCCGGGGTGGGTGAAAACCTCGCCGCGATCCCGTCCGCCTCGCCGCTGCGCAGCCGCGAGTGGCCGATGCCCGAGGCGGTGTTCGTGCGGGGTGGCGTCGGTCTGTCGGACTGGCTCGCCGCTGCCTGGACGCGCCTTGCCCCGGGCGGCCGGCTGGTGGCCACCGCCGAGGACGACCACGCCCGCGCCGACCTGCTCGCGTTTGCCGCCCAGGTGCCCGCCGAGGCCTGGCAGGAGCTGAGCCTTGCCCGCGGCGAGACGGTGGCCGGCCGGCTGCGCTTTGCGCCCGCCGCGCCGATCCGCCTTGCCCTGTGGCGCAAGCCGTTAAACTGAACCGTCGAGTCCGCCAGGAGCGCCGCCGTGCCCGAATCCAATTTTCCCGCCAGCCATCGCCCGGCCCAGCCGGGCTGGGTCTATCTCGTCGGTTCCGGGCCGGGCGATCCGGAGCTCCTCACCCTGCGCGCTGCCCGCCTGCTGCTGGAGGCCGACGTGCTGGTCTACGACAACCTGGTGAGCGCTGAGGTGCTGGCCTGCGTGCCGGCGGCGGTCGAGCGCATCTACGTGGGCAAGAAGGCGTCCAACCACGCCCTGCCCCAGGGCGACATCAATCTGCTGCTGGTCGATCTGGCCCGCCAGGGCAAGCGCGTGGTGCGCCTGAAGGGCGGCGACCCGTTCATCTTCGGGCGCGGCGGCGAAGAGGTGGAGGAGCTGGTGAAGGCCGGCGTGTCCTTCGAGGTGATCCCCGGCATCACCGCCGCGGCGGGCATCGGCGCCTACGCCGGCATCCCCCTCACCCACCGGGATTTCGCCCAGGCCTGCGTGTTCGTCACCGGCCACCTGAAGGACGGCACGGTGGACCTCGACTGGGACATGCTCGCCCGCGGCAAGCAGACCCTGGTGTTCTACATGGGCATCACCCAGCTGGCGACGATCTGCGACAAGCTGGTGGCCCACGGCCTGCCGGCCACCACCCCGGCGGCCGTCGTGCGGCGCGGCACCACGAAGGCCCAGCGCGTGGTCACCGCCGATCTGGCGACGCTGCCGGGCGCGGTCAAGGCGGCCGGCATCACCCCGCCGGCGCTCACCATCGTCGGCGACGTGGTGTCGCTGCAGCCGCGCCTCGCGTGGTTCCACCCGGAGCGTGACCAATGACGGCCGCCCGCTGCCCTGCGCTGTTCGTCGCCGCGCCGTCTTCCGGCCAGGGCAAGACGACCGTCACCGCCGCCCTCGCCCGCCTGCACGTGCGCCAGGGGCGCAGGGTGCGGGTGTTCAAGTGCGGGCCGGATTTCCTCGATCCGCAGATCCACACGGTCGCCACCGGCGCGCCGGTGTACAACCTCGACCTGGGCATGTGCGGCGAGATGGACGCCGCCTGGCGCCTGCATGCCGCCGCCCAGGAGGCCGACCTGATCCTCGTCGAAGGGGTGATGGGCCTCTTCGACGGCAAACCTTCGGGCGCCGACATCGCCCGCCGCTTCGGCATTCCGGTGATGGCGGTGATCGACGCCAAGGCGATGGCCCAGACCTTCGCCGCTGTGGCCCACGGCCTCGCCACCTGGCAGCCGGACATGCCCTTCTCGGGCGTGCTCGCCAACCACGTGGGCGGCGAGGGCCACGCCAAGCTGCTGCGCGACTGCCTGCCCGGCGAGATCGCCTGGTATGGCGCGATCCCCCGCGACGCCGACGCCGCGCTGCCGGAGCGCCACCTGGGCATTCTGCAGGCTGCCGAGATCGCCGATCTGGACGAGCGCCTCGACCGCCTGGCCGACCACCTGGCCCGCACCGGCGCGGCCGATCTGCCGCCGCCGGTGAGCTTTCCGGCCGCCGAGCCGCCGCCCGTGGCGCCGCTGCTGGCGGGCCGCACGGTGGCGATTGCGCGCGATGCAGCCTACGGCTTCATCTACCCGGCCAACGTCGATCTGCTGGCGCCCCTTGGCGCGCGGGTCGAATGCTTCTCGCCGCTGGCTGGCGATCCCCTGCCCGCCTGCGACGCCCTGTGGCTGCCCGGCGGTTACCCCGAGCTTCACGCTGCCCAGCTCGCCGCCAACGCCCGCTGGCAGGCCGATCTCGCCGCCCACGTGGCGGCCGGCAAGCCGCTGCTCGCCGAATGCGGAGGAATGATGAGCCTTTTCGAGCGTCTTACCGACAAGGAAGGCGTGACCCACCCGGGCGCCGGCCTGCTGCCCGGCCACACCCGGATGCAGGCGCGTCTCGCCGCGCTGGGCACCCAGGTGGCCGAGCTGCCCGAAGGCCGCATCACCGGCCACACCTTCCACTACTCCGTGAGCGATACGCCGCTGGCGCCGCTGGTCCGTGCCACGTCGCTGGCCGGGCGTGAGGGCGAGGCGATCTACCGGCTCGGGCGGATCACCGCGTCCTACGTGCATTTCTACTTTCCGTCGAACCCGGCGACCGCGGCGGCGCTGCTGGGCGGGTAGTCGCCGCCCCGTCGGGCGCATGCGTTGCCTGACGCACTGACCGAAGCCGGTTCCCGCGTGTCCAATTTAGGGCCGTGATTGGCCGCATCTCTCCGGTGCGGTGGATTGACGGACGGAACGCCGGGAGGATCGCGATGGAAGATTTCCGTGTTGCCGGGCCCGCCCTCCGGTTTCCGGCTTCGGTGCTGATGCCCATGCTTGCCGTGGTGGCGGTGACGGCGGGATGGCTGCATGTCGACGCGCGCGGCTGGGCCGCCGGGGCCGCCGCGCTGCTGGCCGGGCTCGGCGCCTGGACCTTTGCCGAATACGCGCTGCACCGCTTCATCCTGCACGGGCTCGACCCCTTCCGGCGCTGGCACTTGGAACACCACCACGCGCCCGACGTGCCGATGCGCACGCCGCTGCTGTTCAGCCTGCCGATGGTGCTCGTGCTGGCCGGGGCGCCGTCGCTGCTACTGGGCGATCCGGGCCTGGGGCTGGCGTTTTCCGGCGGGCTGATCCTCGGCCACCTGGCCCAGGAGGTCGTCCATTTCCATCTGCATCAGCCCGAACCGTGCCGCGAGGGCTGGCTGCGCCGCCGCTGGCGGCATCACCATTTTCACCACCACGTGGATGAGCGCCTCGCCTTCGGCACCCTCGGCGGGGCGTGGGACCGCCTGCTGGGCACCGGGCGGGGCTGACCGGGATCGCCGCCGGGGCGGCTCAGACCGGTGCGCCGAACAGGGCGCCGACGCCGGCGGTGACCGCCATGGCCAGCGCGCCCCAGCCGCTCACGCGGACCGCGCCGACCAGCGGGTCGGCCCCACCGGCCCGGGCCGCGACGGCGCCGAGGATCGCCAGAAAACTGATGGAGCTCGCGCCGACCCAGGGGATCAGCAGCCGCTCGGGCGCCAGCGCCGTCACCGCCAGGGGCAGGATCGCCCCCACGGCGAAGCTGGCCGCCGAGGCCAGTGCGGCCTGGATCGGCCGGGCGCTGGTGGTGTCCGACAGGCCGAGTTCGTCGCGGGCGTGGGCGCCGAGGGCGTCGTGGCGGGTGAGCTGCTCCGCCACCTGGGTGGCCAGCTCGTAGCTCAGCCCGCGGCCCACGTAGATGGCGGTCAGTTCGCGCAGCTCGGCGGCGGGGGCGTGTTCGAGCTCTTCGCGCTCGCGGTTCAGGTCGGCGTTTTCGGTGTCGGCCTGGGAATGCACCGAGACGTATTCGCCGGCCGCCATCGACATGGCACCCGCCACCAGCCCGGCAACCCCGGCCACCAGGACGCTGGCGTGGCTCGCGCTGGCGCTGGCCACGCCCAGCACGAGGCTGGCGGTGGACACGATGCCGTCGTTGGCGCCGAGCACGGCGGCGCGCAGCCAGCCGATGCGGTCGGTGCGGTGTCTTTCCTTGTGGCGCTTGGGGGAGAGCATGCTGGCGGGTTCCTTACGTGGTGTGAGAGACCTTGGCGGCCTGGTCTTCCGGGGCAGCCTGGGGCGAGGGCGGCGTGGCCTGGAGTGGGGAGTCTCGACTATGCGGCTGGCCTGCGTGCGGGTCTGTGCGCTGCCGCACCGCCGTCACCCCTCCGGCATTGTCGCGCACTGGCGGGCCGGGCTTGGTGCGCTGTCGTACAGACGCGGCGGCGCGGGGTGGAGATGATGGGCTGCGTCAATTCGCGCGCACGCCGAAGGTTGATTCCGTGACCCATGTTCCCCCCGCCGTGCTGCCCCGACCGGGCAGCAATCTAGACCGTTTCGTGCATGCCCAGTTCTCGCACCTGACCGGCGGCATCTCCCCGGTGGCGCTGGCGATGGCCTTCGACGACTGGCTGATGCACCTGTCCCACAACCCGGCGGAGCAGGCCGAGCTGGCTCAGGCCTGGCTCGATGCCTGGGCCAGGCTGCCTGGCCTGCTGCTGGAGGCGGGCCGTCCGGCCGGGCGCCCGGGCATCGAGGCGGGCGTGCAGGACCACCGCTTCGACCATCCGGGCTGGCAGGCGTGGCCGTTCAACGTGATGAGCCAGTCCTTCCTGCTCACCGAGGCCTGGTGGAAGGCCGCCACCACCGGCGTCCACGGCGTGTCGCGGCACCACGAGAACGTGGTGAGCTTCACCGTCCGGCAGCTGCTCGACGTGCTGTCGCCGGCCAACTTTCCGTGGGCCAACCCCGAGGTGCTCGAACGCACCGCGCAGACCGGCGGCGCCAATCTGGTGGAGGGCCTGCGAAACCTGATGGCGGACGCCCGTCACCTGCAGTCCGAATCGCCGCCGCCGGGGGCCGAGCATTTTCGGGTGGGTCACGAGGTGGCGGTCACGCCGGGGCAGGTGATCTTCCGCAACCGGCTGATCGAGCTGATCCAGTACGCCCCCGCCGGCCCGCAGGTTCGGCCGGAGCCGGTGCTGCTGGTGCCCTCGTGGATCATGAAGTACTACATCCTCGACCTGTCGCCGGCCAATTCGCTGGTCCGCTTTCTGGTGGATCAGGGCTACACGGTGTTCGCCATCTCGTGGGCCAACCCCGGCCCCGAGGGGCGCGACCTGGGCATGGACGACTACCTGCGGCTGGGGGTGATGGATGCCCTCGATGCAGTGGCCGCGGTGGTGCCGGGGCAGCGGATCCACGCCGCCGGCTACTGCCTGGGCGGCACGCTGCTGGCGATCGCCGCCGCGGCCATGGGGCGCGACGGGGACGAGCGGCTGGCGTCGGTGTCGATGCTGGCGGCCCAGACCGACTTCACCGAGCCGGGGGAGCTGGCGCTGTTCATCGACAACAGCCAGGTGAGCTTTCTGGAGGACATCATGTGGGATCGGGGCTACCTGGACACCACCCAGATGGCCGGGGCCTTCCAGCTGCTCAATTCCCGCGATCTGGTGTGGTCGCGGATGCTCAAGGACTACCTGATGGGCGACCGCCGCCCGATGAGCGACCTGATGGCCTGGAACGTGGACGGCACCCGCCTGCCCTACCGGATGCACGCCGAGTACCTGCGCCGGCTGTTCCTCGACAACGATCTGGCCAGCGGCCGCTATCCGGTGGGCGACCGCCCGGTGGCGCTGACCGACATCACCTGCGAGATCTTCTGCGTCTCGACCCTGCGCGACCACGTGGCGCCGTGGCGATCGGTGCACAAGCTGCACCTGCTCGCCGACGTGCCGGTCACTTTCCTGCTCAGTTCCGGCGGTCACAACGTGGGCATCGTCAATCCGCCGGGCGTGCCTGGGCGCAGCTACCAGATGCTCACCCGGCCCCACGACGGCCGCTACCTTGCGCCGGATGCGTGGCTGGCGGCGGCGCCCATGTCGGAGGGGTCGTGGTGGCCGGCATGGCGGGCGTGGCTCGACGCGCGCTCCGGCCCGCCCGGTGATCCGCCGTCGATGGGCCATGCGGCTGGCGGGCTGGCGACCCTGGGCGCGGCGCCGGGCACCTACGTGCTGCAGACCTGAGCGGGTGGCGGGGGCAGCCACTGCAGCAGCGTCCCGAAAAACGCATCCACATCCAGCGGCTTGGCGATGAAGTCGCTCATCCCGGCGGCGAGGCAGGCCTCCCGCTCGGAGACGAAGGCGCTGGCGGTGATGGCGACGATGGGGGTGCTGGCGTGGCCCGGCAGGCGTCGGATCGCCCGGCTGGCCTCCAGCCCGCCCATGAGGGGCATCTGCAGGTCCATCAGGATCAGCGCGTAGGGCTTCTCGCGGGCCAGGCGCAGCGCCTCGGCGCCGTCCCTGGCGATGTCGACCGCCAGGCCGAGGTTCAGCAGCAGGCTCAGCAGCACATCCAGGTTGACCGGGTCGTCGTCCACGGCGAGCACCCGGGCGCCCCGGTAGTCGCGCCGGAGGATCAGCTCGGCGTGCTCCCGGTCCCGCATGTCGGGGGCCGGGCTGGCGGGCCGGCCTTTGCCCAGCCGCGCCGTGAGCCAGAAGCGGCAGCCGTCGCCCGGGGTGCAGTTGACGCCCACCTCGCCGCCCATCAGCTGGGCGAGCCGCCGGGTGATGGCCAGCCCCAGCCCGGTACCGCCGAAGCGGCGGGTGGTGGAGCTGTCGGCCTGGGTGAAGGGCCGGAAGAGCTGGGCCTGCTGTTCCGGCGTCATGCCGATGCCGGTATCGACCACGTCGAAGCGCAGCAGGTAGCCCTGCCGGGTTTCTTCGAGCAGCCGGGCGCTGAGGGTGACGCTGCCGGCGGCGGTGAACTTGATGGCGTTGCCCACGTAGTTGAGCAGCGCCTGGGCCAGATGCACCCGGTCGCCCCGGAGGTGGCGGGGGATGCCGGCCGTGTCGATGTCGAGCCGGAGGCCCTTGGCGGCGGCGCTGTCGGTGACGATGGCGGTGACGTCGCGCACCAGCTCGTCGAGGGTGAAATCCACGGTTTCCAGTTCGAGGCGGCCGGCCTCGATCTTCGAGAAATCCAGGATGTCGTTGAGGATCGCCAGCAGATGGCGGCCTGACACTTCGATCTTGTCGAGCTGGTGGGCCTGGGTGGGAGTGAGGCCGCTGCGCCGCAGCAGGTGGGCCATGCCCAGGATGCCGTTCATGGGCGTCCGGATCTCGTGGCTCATGTTGGCGAGGAAGTGGGTCTTTGCCCGGTCGGCGGCCTCGGCGGCGTCGCGGGCGGCTACCAGCTCGGCGGTGCGGGCGGCAACCTGCGCTTCCAGGTGGGTGTTGAGGTGGTGGAGCTGGTCGAGGGCCGCGTCGGTCTCGGCCCGGGCCCGGCGCAGCTCTTCGTTCTGCATCTCGAGCTCGATCTGGTGCACCTGCAGTTCATGCACCAGCCGGGCCAGGTCGGCGGATGTCGGGCTGGGTGTGTCCGGGTGCTGCAGCAGCCGGGCCTCGGCGGCCTGCCGGAGGGGCGTGGTGCAGGGTCGCTGGTCAGGCTCGTCGGTGTCTTCAGTGGTCACGGCGATTCTCCCGCTTGCGCAGCTTGGCTTCTAGCTGCTTGATGGCGGTGATGTCGATGAAGGTGAGGACCACCCCGTCGATCACGTTGTCCTGGGTCCGGTACGGCATGATGCGCACCCGGAACCAGCGGCTGTCGCCGGTGCTGACCTGCTTCTCGCAGTAGATCAGGGTGGTGAGCACGGCCATCGCGTCTTCCTGCAGGCCGGGGTAGTCCAGGTCGGTGACGATGTCGGACAGGGGCCGGCCCACGTCGCCCGGGATGAACTTGAACAGGTGCGTGGCGTGGGTGGTGAAGCGGCGCAGGCGCATCTCGCTGTCGAGGAAGACGGTGGCGATCTCGGTGCTGTTGAGCAGGTTGGTCATGTCGTTGCGGGCCCAGGTGAGGTCGTCCACCTTGGATTGCAGCTCCGCATTGATGGTCTGCAGCTCTTCGTTCATGGACTGCAGCTCTTCCTTCGAGGTGGTGAGTTCCTCGTTGGTGACCTGCAGCTCCTCGTTGGCCGATTTGGCTTCTTCGAGGGAGGCCTGCATCTCCTGACGGCTGATCTGCAGGGCCTCGCGCAGCTGGGCGAGTTCGAGCAGCAGGGCGCTTTCGCGCTCGGAGGCCAGCTGCTTGTGGGGCCGGCGGTTGCCCGGCGGGGCCTTCACGTCGGTGAACACCACCAGCACCCGGTTGCGCAGGGCTTCGGGCTTGTCGATGCCCTGGACGGTGATGTTGACGGTCTGGGGGTGGCCGTTGCCTTCCACCTGCAGGCCGTTGAGGTGGATTGGCTGGGGCTGGCGCAGGGCTTTGCCGATCACCCCGGTGAGGGCGTCGCGCAGGCCTTCGCGGGCCATCGCGTGGAGGTTGATGTTGACCTTGCCGGCGGCCGGTTCGAGGTATTTGCCGGTGCGCCCGCTGATGTACAGGATGTCGCCCTCGCCATTGACCAGCACCGCGGCGGGCGCGTAGTGCTGCTGGATGAGCTGGTCGGTGAGGTATTCGAGGCTGTCGCGGAAGTCGGGCCGGCTGCCGTCGGCGCTGGCGGGGCTGGCCGGGGTGCGGGTGGGAAAATCCAGCCACGAGGATTGGTTGCGGTGTTCGGTGCGCCGGAAGACGTGGGTCTTCTTGTCGAGGGGCGAGAACAGGGTGTCGAAGCCGCCGATGGTCTCGGCGCTGCCGAGCACCAGGATGCCGTCCCGGTTGAGGGCGTAGTGGAACAGGGGCAGGACCTTCTTCTGCAGGGCCTGGCCGAAGTAGATCAGCAGGTTGCGGCAGGACAGGATGTCGAGCTTGGTGAAGGGCGGGTCGGAGATGAGGTTGTGGGGCGCGAAGATGACCATCTCGCGCAGCTCGCGGTTGAGCCGGAAGCCGTCGTCCTCGGCAATGAAGTGGCGGGCGAGCCGTTCGGGCGTCACGTCGGCGGCGATGTTGGCGGGGTAGCAGGCCCGGCGGGCCCGGTCCACGGCGTCGGGGTCGAGATCGGTGGCGTAGATCTGCAGCGAGAACTGGCCCGGCGGCCGGGCGATGTCGAGGGCTTCCCGGAACACCATGGCCAGCGAGTAGGCTTCCTCGCCGGTGGAGCACGCCGGCACCCAGGCCCGCAGCGCCTGCCCGTCGGGGTGGCGGGCGAACAGCGCCGGCAGGGCGACGTCGCGCAGGTAATCCCACAGCGGCGGATCGCGGAAGAAGCTGGTGACGCCGATCAGGAGCTCCTTGAACAGCAGGTCGAGCTCCTGGGGGTTGTCGCGCAGGTAGCCCACGTAGTCGGCGATGGCGGCGATCTGGAGCAGGGCCATGCGCCGCTCGATGCGCCGGAGCAGGGTGTTCGGCTTGTAGAGGGAGAGGTCGTTGCCGCTGCGGTTGCGCAGCAGCACGATGATCCGTTCGAGGGCGCCCTGCTCGCCCGGCGCGGCGTCGGGCTGGGGCGGGCGCGGGACGTGCCGCAGGAAGGCGGCGATGCGCTCGGCCAGCGCGTCGGCGGGCGCGACGATATCGACCACCCCGGCCTTGATGGCGCTGGCGGGCATGCTGTCGGCGCGGGCGCTGGCCGGGTCCTGGGCGAGGGTGAGGCCGCCCTTCTCCTTGATCGCCGCGAGCCCGGCCATGCCGTCGGAGCCCATGCCGGAGAGGATCACCCCGATGGCCCGCTCCTGGCGGTCGGCGGCCAGGGTGCGCAGGAAGAAGTCGATGGGCAGGCGCAGGCCGCGCTGGGCGGTGGGGTCGAGCAGGTGGAGCACGCCGCCCAGCAGGGACAGGTCCTTGTTGGGGGGGATCACATAGACGTGCTCCGGCGCCACGACCATGCCTTCGGCGACCTCGATGACCGGCATCGGGGTGATGCGCTGGAGGATCTCCGGGAGGGTGCTGACGTGCTCGGGGTCGAGGTGCTGGACGATGACGAAGGCCATGCCGGTGCCGTCGGGCACATGGCCGAGCAGCGCTTCGAGGGCTTCGAGCCCGCCGGCCGAGCAGCCGATGCCGACGATGGGGCAGTCCGGGCGCTGCCGGGGCTGCGCATCGGGTGTTTCTACCGGGGTTGAATCGAGGGGAGGTGCGCAGCGCATACGGAATTTCGATTCAGGTTCGTAGTTCGTCTTGTGGATTATCCCCCTGATCGGCCAGCGGGATGAGGCATTGCTGACGCCGGGGGCGTTCAGCCGCTTTCGGGTGCGGACTCCGGCGGGGTGTCGGGCTGATGGAGGGCGCAGCGCCCGCCGCCGGCGCGCTTGGCGGCGTACATGGCGGCGTCGGCGTGGGCGATCAGGCTGGCGGCGTCGGTGCCGTCCTGGGGGTAGAGGGCGATGCCCACGCTGCCCGACAGGTTGAGCAGGTGGTCGCCGATCCGCGCCGGGGCGGCGAGGGCGGCGAGCATCTTGTCGGCGATGAGGGTGGCGTCGGTGGGCTGGGTGATCTCGGTGAGGAGGGCCAGGAACTCGTCGCCGCCGTGGCGGCTCACGGTGTCGGAGTCGCGCAGCACCGACTGCAGGCGCTGGGCCACGAGCTGCAGGGTCTCGTCGCCGACGGCGTGGCCGAGGACGTCGTTGATCTGCTTGAAGAGGTCGAGATCGAGGAACAGCACGGCGATGTGGGTGCCGCGCCGGTGGGCCAGGGCGATGGCGCTTTCGAGGCGGTCGAGCATCAGGCTGCGGTTTGGGGTGCCGGTGAGGGGGTCGCGCTGGCTGCGGTTGGCGAGCACGTCCCGGTCATTCACCGCGCTCTCGGCGATCTGGTCGGCCTGGAGGGCGGCGAGGAGAAGCTTCTCGTTGGCCTCGCGCAGCTGGGCGCTGCGGCGCGCGTCGCAGTCGTTGCGGGCGGCGGTGAGCTCCTGCCTTAGTCGGGCGAGTTCCGCCACCAGGCGGTTGGCGGCTTCGTCCAGCTGCGCCAGGGTCGCCAGGGCGGCGTCGGTCTGGTGGGGGTCGGAGGCCGGCATGGTGGCGGGTCGCCGGGGCTCAGTCGGCGGGCAGGCGGAGCGGCCGGCCGGTCAGGAGGCCGGTGTGGCCGGCGAGGCGCTCGTCGATGTGCAGGCCGTCGTCGTCCACGTGAAAGAGGCGCAGCTCGTCCGAATGGGCGCTGCCCCGCAGCTTGACCACCGCCAGCGTCCGCAGCAGGCGGCCGGCCAGCTCGACGTAGCGGTGAACGATGATGGCGTCGGTGAGGAAGGCTGTGCCGTGGGGGCTGAAGCGCAGGTCGGTAAAGCGGTCTTCGAGCTCGGAGGTCATCAGCAGGGTGACGCCGCTGCCGGTGAGGGCCGCCACGAGGCGCGCCAGGGATTGCCGGAAGTCGTTGCGGAAGGTGGGCGCGAGGGCCAGCTCGAAGCCCGACAGCGAATCGATGACCACCCGGCTGGCGCCCAGCCGGCGGATTTCGGTGATGAGGAGCATGGCCATCTCGTCCACCGACAGATCCGGCGCGCGGGTGTCGACCACGCCGACCTGCCCGCTGGCGATGAGGTCGGCGAGCCGGTGGCTGCGGGGGCGCCGGGGGCGCTGCTCGAAGGCGGCGATCACGCCGGTCTCGCCGTGGCGGGCGCCTTCGGCCAGGTAGGCTTCGGCGAGGAGGGTCTTGCCCGAGCCGGAGGGGCCGGCGACCAGCAGCGAGTAGCCCCGGGGCAGGCCGCCGCCCATCATCCCGTCGAGCCCGGGCACGCCCATCGGCAGGCGCTCGGCCAGGCCGGGGCCGGGGTCGGCCAGCGGCGCGCTGCAGGGCGGCGGGCCGAACACGGTGATGCCGGCGCTGCCGATGCGGAAGGTGTGCAGGCCGGGCACGGTGGCCTGGCCGCGCATCTTGATGATCTCGAGCTTGCGCACCACCGAGTTGCCCTGGACGCTCTGGCTCAGCCAGATCAGGCCGTCGGTCACGGTGAACACGGGGTTGGGGTCGTTCGGGGTGAAGTATTCGCCGACCAGGAAGGTGGTGGCCTGCCAGCAGGTCATCAGCACGCCGAGGTTCTGGATGAAGTGCTGCAGGCCGAGGGACGGAATGCCGGCGCGGGCGGGGCTGCCGGCCACCGAGCGGAAGGAGTCCACGAACACCAGGCCCGGCGTGTGGGCCTCGACTTCGCTGGAGATGCGGGCGAGCACCTTGTCCAGATCGCCGCTGGCGGTTTCGTCGGCCAGGCTGATGAAGCGGATCGAATCCTTGACCCGCTCGTGCTCGAAGAACTCGAACTGCTGCTGGTAGCGCAGCATCTTCAGGGGCGGCTCGCCGAGCACCGTGAAGTACAGCGCCGGGCGCTCGGGCGAGGCCAGCGCGAACATGATCTGATGGGCGAGGGTGGTCTTGCCGCTGCCCGGCGGGCCGGCGATGAGGCTGAAGGAGAGCTCCGGCAGGCCGCCGCCGAGCACCGCGTCAAGCCCGGAGACGCCGGTGGCCATGCGTTGCAGGCGGGTGGTGTCGGTGTTCATGGCGAGGGGTCCGGGGCGGCGTTGGGGGCGGGTGGGGCTGGCGGGATCGGGGGCAGCAGGCGTTCGGTGAGCGAGGCGCCGATCAGGCGGGTCAGGAGATCGCGGAAGGTGGCGAGCAGTGCGCTGCAGGCGCCGGCCGCGGTGGCGCTGGTCTGCTGGGAGAGCACGGTGTGGAGCGGCGCGAATTCGCCCGCCCGCACGGTGGCCTGGTGCACGCCGGCGAGCCACGGGTAGTCGATGCGGGTGAGGTAGAGGCTGCGCTGGTAGAGGGCCGCGACGCCCCGCTGGCCGATGATGGGCGACAGGGCGGCGTCGAGTTCGCGCCACGCGGTGACCGCTGCGTCGGCGACCCGCAGGGCCAGGATGCGATCTTCAGCCTGAGGTATCAAAGGGGCTTGCAAGGATGGCGCCTCCTGAAGTGATCGCCGCGGGGTGCCGGCGCCAGCCCGCCGGGATTGGCTGGACCGATTGTGGTCGTCGCGATGGCGGCTGTATGTACGCCAGCGCACGGAGCCGGCGCGCCTGCCGTGGCGGGTGGCAGGGTGAAACGGATGGCGTGGGCGGAAGAAAGGCCGGGTCGGCCATCCGTCGTGGGATGAGCCGTTCCGGCCTCGCTGTCCGGCCGGCGCGACCCCGGGCGGGGTCGGCCGGCAGAAGCCGGTTACTTGCCCATGTTGGCGCGGGCCTGGTCCATGCACTGGGCCTTGGCGGTGCCGGCGAGGCTGCCGCACTTTTCCTTGTCCACCGTGTACTGGGCTTCGCGCTTGTCGCTGGCCGCATCCTTGCGGGCTTCCGCGACCTTGCCCTTGGCGTCGCTGCGGGCTTCGGCGGCCTTCTCGTTGCCGGTGGCGGTGGCGGCGGAGGTCTTCATCTGCGCCATGGCGTCGGCCTTGGCGGAGGTTTCGGCGGCCTTGGCTTCCTTCACGCAGACGTCCTTGGCGTTGCCGGCCATGTCATCGCAGCGTTCCCGGGCCACTGCACCGGCGGCTTCGGCCTTGGCCACCTGGACTTCGTAGTGGGCCTTGCGGCTGGGCTTGTAGCTGGATTCGAGCTCGGCCAGGGCGACCCTCTCCTTGCCCTTGGCCTCGGCCACGCAGATGTCGTTCTGGTTGTCGGCCTTGGCGCCACAGGCGGCGCGGGCGGCCTTGTAGTCGGCGGCAATTTTCGTCTCGCCGGCTTTGTAGTCGTCCTTCGACATGGTTTCGGCGGCGGCGCCGAGACTGAAGGCGAGGCCGATGGAGAGGGCGATGAGCTTGAGGCTGGATGTTTTCATGGTGGTTTCCTTGAGAGGATGAATCCGGCTTGCCGTGCAGCCCGATGGGCTGGCACGACAGGTTCTTCGCCAGGATGGGGGGGCCCGGAAGCGCCCTCCATCGTCACGGGGAAGACTGCTGGCCCCGGTGGTTCGGATGGACCCAGCCTGCGGGAGATGGGGCGGGGCGTCTGTCTGCTGGCGCACCCACCCGGATTGCGCCGCTGTTCGATGGCGCACAGACGCGCCGGCCCTGCTGCGTAGCATCGACAGTGCAACGCAACCCAGGCAAGGAGACCTCAAATGTCCATCGGAACCATTCTGCTGATCGTGCTCATCGTGCTGTTGATCGGCGCCTTCCCTAGCTGGCCCCACAGCCAGAGCTGGGGCTACGGCCCGAGCGGAGGCATCGGCTTCATCGTCGTGATCCTGCTCGTCCTCGTGCTGCTGGGCCGCATCTAGCCCGGCTGCCGCGCCGGCTCGCCACCGGCATGACTTGAAAGGAACCAAAATGCTCCACTACGCCGGCGTGTTTCTCGTCATTGCGCTGATCTCGGCCCTGTTCGGTTTCACCGGCATCGCCGCCGGTGCGGTCGAGATCGCGCGCATCCTGTTCTTCATCTTTCTGGTGCTGTTCGTCGCATCCTTCGTGGTCGGCCTCATCCGGCGACGCTGAACGCACCCGCTCCGCCCGGCGGCCGGTCTTCGTGATCCGGCCGCCGGGCGTTTGCGTTCCGGCTGCGGTCCGCCGTCACGCGGGAACCGCTACGCCGTTCAGCGCTTGATGCGGGTGATCTTGGTGCCTTCGATGCTCAGGCTGGCCATCAGGCCCTGCTGGTCGAAGATGAAGGCGTAGGCGTCGTTCTTGAGGGTCGAGGACGAGAGGTTCTTGGCCATGCCTTCGTTCACCACCACCACCGACGGGCCGACACCGATCTCCCAGCCCTGGCTGGTGTTGAGGTACTTGACGGCCTTGTCGCTCATCAGGAACACCACGTAGCCGTAGGATTCGGCCCCGGCCTGCCAGCCCCAGGAGGCCGACACGGAGTTGTAGTAGCCGAGGTGTTCGGTGCCCCGGGTGAGGACGCCCTCACCGTAGCTGCCGCCGAACACCAGGCCGGCCTTGATGATCTTCGGGAAGACCAGCACGGCCCGGGCCTTCTTGGAGATGGCTTCGGCGGCCGGGTTGCTCTTGTAGAGGGTCTGCAGGGCCTGGGCGGCGTCCCGGTCGAGGTCTTCGGACGTGGCCGCGAAGGCCGGGCCGCCGAAGGCGCCGAGGGCGAGAGAGGTGGCGGTGACGAGGACGAGCTTGTGGAAGTTGCGGCGTACGTTGGTCATGGTGTGTTCCTTCATGTTGTCCCGGCATCGGGAGTGATGTCGGAAGCGGGATCGAGGGCGGTGCCTGACCGGACATTCCGCTGATCGGGCACGACTGCGAGCTTTCATCCTGCGCCCATTGATCCGGGTATTCCGTACGCTGGCGAACAGAGCTGCAAACGGGCGGGATCACGCCCGGGGGGCGTCGAGGGCGCGCAGCTTCTCCCGCAGGGCGTCCAGTTCGTCGAGCAGCTGGATGGCCAGCGCGGCGCCGGCGAGGTTGAGCCCGAGGTCGCGCCGCAGGCGCAGGGCGACGGTGGCGCGGCGCACGTGCAGGCCGGTGAAGCGCCAGCGGTGGGGCTCGCGTCCGAGGGGCGCCAGCAGACCTTCGTCCACCAGCTCGACGATGCTGTCGGCGTTCACGGCGCAGGCGCGGCACACCTCGATGAGGCTGAGCCCGGTCTGTTCCTCGAGGATGGTCACGGTGGCTTGGGGCAGCATGCTTGGGTGGTCCATGGGTCAGGCTCCGGCGGTGGATCGGGGATCGAAGGCGGCGAACTGTCCGGCCATGCCGGTGTAGAAGGCGCGGCTCGCCTCGCTGTCGGCGGGCGGCACGACGATCTGCAGCACGGCGTAGAAATCGCCCGCCACCGGGCCGGGAATGCCGCGCCCCTTGAGGCGCAGCTTGCGGCCGGCCCGGGCGTCGGCGGGCACGCTCAGTTCGACTCGTCCGCCCGGTGTGGGCACCTCGACCTGGGTGCCCAGGGCGGCCTCCCAGGGGGCGATGCGCAGGTCGAAATACACGTCGCGCTGGTCGACCCGGTAATCGGGGTGGGGGTTGAAGGCCACTTCGAGGTACAGGTCGCCGGCGGGCCCCTGCCCCATGCCCGGCATGCCCTGCCCGACCAGGCGGATGTGCTGCCCGGCGCGGACGCCCTTGGGGATCGTGACCTTCAGGGTGTGCCGGCGCAGATGCACGCGCCCGCGCTCATCCACCTCGGGCGTCTGCACGCTGATGCTGCGGGTGGCGCCGGTGTAGGCGTCTTCCAGGTCGATGAACACCTGGGCGTGATGATCCTGGCCGCGGGCGTGGAAGCCGGCGCCCTCCTCCCGCCCCTGGGACGGGCCGCGCCCGTAGATGGATTCGAACAGATCGTTGAACTCGTCGTTGGAGAAGGCCGCGTCGCCGCGCCGGCCGTGGGGCGGCTGGAAATCCGGCCCGGGCTGCCAGTCGCTGCCCAGCTGGTCGTAGGCGGCGCGCTTTTCCAGGTCCTTGAGCACCGCGTAGGCTTCGCCGAGGGCCTTGAAGCGCAGCTCGGCGTCGGGCTCCTTGCTCACGTCCGGGTGGTACTTGCGCGCCAGCTGGCGGTAGGCGCGCTTGATCTCGTCCTGGGTCGCGTCGGGGGCGACGCCCATGACTGCGTAGTAGTCCTTGAATTCCATGCCGGCCGGCCTCCGGGGCTAGGGCCGGGCCGGACGCGCCGGCGCAATGGCGGCGGAGCCCGGTTCGGGGTGGGAAAGCGGTTTCATGGGGCAGCTCCTGCGACGACCCGCGGCCAGTCGGCCGGGATATCAAGCCTAGGAGGCGGCCTGCGGCGCGTCTGTACGCCTGCGCACAGATCCCGCGCCGTGCAGCGTCCAGCTGCCGTCGCTGCGAAAATCCAGCACCTGGCGGTGGAAGTGGCGGATCGAGGCCCGGTGGGCGACGCTCACGAGGGTGATGCCGGTGGCGGCGAGCAGGGTGTAGAGGCGGTCCTCGTTGGCCACGTCGAGGGCGCTGCTGGCTTCGTCGAGCACCGCGTAGCGGGGGGCGGCCAGCAGCACCCGGGCGAAGGCCACCCGCTGCTGTTCGCCCACCGACAGCACCTTGGCCCAGTCCTGCGCGGCGTCGAGGCCACCGAAGCGGGCCACCAGGTCGGGCAGGTTGACCTGCTCGAGCACGGCCAGCAGTTCGGCGTCGGGGATGGCCTGATCCTGCCGGGGGTAGAGCAGCTGGCTGCGCAGGCTGCCCAGCAGCATGTACGGGCGCTGGGGCAGGAACAGCATGTCGCCGGAGGCCGGCCGGCCGATCCGCCCGTGGCCGGACCGCCACAGGCCGGCGATGGCCCGCAGCAGCGAGCTTTTGCCGCAGCCGCTGGCGCCGACGATCATCAGGCTCTGGCCGGGGTCGATGGAGAGGGACAGGTCGCAGATCAGGGTGCGCTCACGGTTCGGCGTCCACAGGGTCAGCCCGTCGATGTGGATCCGCGAATCCTCGACGAACTCGATGCGCTCGTCGCTGGTGGCGTCGTGCTTCCCGTCCATGAAGCCGGCGAAGCTGTCCAGCCGGTCGATGCCGGCGGCGAACTTGCTGAAGCTCTCGAAGTTGTCGACGATCACCGCCAGCGCCGCCAGGATCGCCGCGAAGGCGCCGGCCGCCTGGATGGCCCGGCCCACCTCGAGTTCGCCGGACAGGACCCGCCCGGCGATGATCGCGCTGGGCAGCACGATGGTCATGAAGCTGTAGGCGTACTGGAACAGGTTGAGCCGGAGCTGCGCCCCGATGAGCCGGCTGGCGTTGCCGTACACCGCGTCGAAATGCTGGTCCACCTGGCGGGATTCGCGCGCTTCGCCGGCGTAGAAGGCGATCGCCTCGGCGTGCTCGCGGATGCGCACCAGGCTGAAGCGGAAATCCGCCTCGCGCCGGAGCTGGTTGAAGTTGAGCCCCACCAGCACCCGCCCGAACAGGCGCACGGTGACAGTGGTGCCCACCACCGCATAGACGATCAGGAACAGCACCAGCTCCCGGGAGATCGCCCACAGGACGCCCGAGAAGGCCGCCAGCTGCAGCACCGCGCTGGCCAGCACGAGCAGGAACTGGAGGGATTTCTGGGTGAAGGTGTTGATGTCCTCGGCGATCCGCTGGTCCGGGTTGTCGATCTCGGCGCTGGCGTTCAGCCGGTAGTACATCCCGTTGCCCAGGTAGGCGGAGAGGTAGTCGCGGGTCAGCCAGCGCCGCCAGCGCAGGCCGAGGGTGTCGCGGACGTAGTAGTAGAAGGCGTGGGTGGGCACCGCCACCACCAGCAGCACCAGGCACTGGCGGATCGATGACCAGAACCGCGCCTCGTCGTGGGCGGCCAGCGCCGAGGTGAATTCGCCGGTCTGGGCGTTGAGGAGCACCGCGAACAGGGCCTGGCCGAAGAGCAGTGCGACGAGGAGCGCCAGCAGCCCCAGGGCGCCCCGCCGGCCATCGCTGAACCAGTAGGGCCCGGCAATCTGCCAGAAGCGCCGGAGGAGCTGGCCGTCGAAGGGGATCATGGGCGTGGCGGGCCCGCGGATGCGCTCAGCGGCCGGCGGTGACGAAGGCGATGCGCACCGGCCGCGCGGCGGCCCCGATGCGGATCTGCCGGGCCTGCCAGGCGCCGTCCAGCCGGGCGCCGATCCGGTAGCGGCCGGGCGGCAGGCGGATGTACAGCAGCGGCCCGGCGCTCACCGCGGCGTAGCGCGGGCCGGCGGGCTGGGCCTTGATGGAGAAGGGCACGTCGGCCAGATAGTGTCCGGCGCGGTCGCTGAAGACCACCTGCAGGTTGTAGTCGGCGGCGGCGCGGTTCATCTGGGCGCGGTCGGCCTCGCCGATGCCGCCGCTCATCCAGGCGACGGTCTCGACGGGGACGGCGGGGATGGCCGGCACGCCGCAGCGGAGCAGGTCGTTCCCGTCCTGCGCCAGCGCCGGCGGGCCCAGCTGCAGGGCGATCGCGCCGAGAAGGCTGGCCAGCCGCCACGGCCCGCGCGGGCGCTGGCGTGAGGCCGGATCGGGCATGGGGATTCGCTGCGTCATCGTCTGCTCCTGCAAAAGCCGGACATCGTCCGTCGGGTGCCAATGCCGTCAGCTTATGGGGCAGGCCGGGAGCGGTCTGTCTGATAGCGAACACGGGCGGCGCGCGCCCGCCGCCTTCAGCTTGCGATGCGCGAGGGGAGCAGGCGGTCGTATTCCTTGCGGACCACGGCGTAGCACTCGCAGGTGCGGGCCTCCAGCCCGGCCCGGTCGAGCACCGTGATGTGGCCGCGGGCGTAGCGGATCAGCCCGGCGGCCTGGAGCTTCAGCGCGGCTTCGGTGACGCCCTCGCGGCGCACCCCGAGCATGTTGGCGATGAGCTCCTGGGTCATCACCAGCTCGTTGCCCGACAGGCGGTCGAGGCTCAGCAGCAGCCAGCGGCACAGCTGCTGGTCGAGGGAGTGGTGGCGGTTGCACACGGCGGTCTGGGCCATCTGGGTGATGAGGGCCTGGGTGTAGCGCAGCAGCAGGTGCATCATCGGGCCGGAGCGGTTGAACTCGTCCTTGATCGCCGGTGCGCGCAGCCGCAGCCCGCGCCCGGCGCTCTGCACCACCGCCCGGCTGGGGGTGGTTTCGCCGCCCATGAAGAGGGAGATGCCGACGATGCCCTCGTTGCCCACCACGGCGATCTCGGCCGAGGCGCCGTTTTCCATCACGTAGAGCAGCGAGACGATGGCGGTGGTGGGAAAGTACACGTGGCTGAGCTGCCGGCCGGATTCGTACAGCACCTGCCCGAGGGGCATGTCCACGGCCTCCAGCTGGGGCAGGATGCGCTGGGATTCGGCATCCGGCAGGGCGGCGAGCAATTGGTTTCCGCGGGCGTTGTCGGCGCTGACCATGATCGGGCTCCAATGCGTGGGGCGGGCGCACCCGTCGGAGCGACGGGGCTGCCACATGCCCAGTATAGGCACGCATGGCGGCCGGATATGTGCGCTACCGAACATATCCGGCCGTGCCGGGCGGGGTCAGCCGAGGCGCAGCTCGACCTGATGGGGCTGGCGGTCGTCCACCAGGCGGATGGCCCCGTCGGCCTGCGCCACGCCATCCACGCGCAGGCCGATGTCCTCGCCCGCCACCGCGCGGGTGACGACGATGGGGAAGCAGGTTTCGCCGAAGCGGTAGCGCAGGGTGCAGCCGGGCCAGTCGGCCGGCAGGCGCGGGGCCACGTGGAGCAGCGTGCCTTCCCGGCGCAGGCCAAGCAGGGATTCGACGATCAGCCGGTACATCCAGCCGGCGGCGCCGGTGTGCCAGCTCCAGCCGCCGCGGCCCACGTGGGGCGGGCAGGCGTACACGTCGGCGGCAACCACGTAGGGTTCGAGCTTGTAGGTGGCGACGCCGTCGGCGCTGCGGGCGTGGTTGATCGGGTTGATCAGCCCGAGCAGCGCCCAGGCCTGGTCGGTGTCGCCGAGCTGGGCGAAGGCCATCGCGGCCCACACCGCGGCGTGGGTGTATTGCCCGCCGTTCTCGCGCACGCCGGGCACGTAGCCGCGGATGTAGCCGGCGGGCAGGCTGGCGGTGTCGAAGGGCGGGTCGAGGAGCAGCACCAGCCGGTCGGCGGGCCGCACCAGATGTTCGGCCAGGGCGTTCATCGCCCAGCGCGCCCGGTGGGGTTCGGCCGCGCCGGAGAGCACCGCCCAGCTCTGGGGGATCGAGTCGATCCGGCATTCGGCGTTGCCGGCCGAGCCCAGGGGCGTGCCGTCGTCGAAGTAGGCCCGGCGGTACCAGCCGGCCGGCGTCACGCCGCCGTCCCAGCCGTGGGTTTCGAGGGCGCCCTGCAGGCGGGCGCCCTCCGCCCGGCACAGGGCGGCGAAGGCGTCGTCGCCGCGGGATTCGGCCAGCCCGGCGAACTGCCCGAGCACCGCGTACAGGAAGAAGCCCAGCCACACGCTTTCGCCCTGGCCGGCCAGCCCGACCCGGTTCATGCCGTCATTCCAGTCGCCCGAGCCCATCAGCGGCAGCCCGTGGGCGCCGGCGGTGAGCCCGTGGCGGATGGCCTGCACGCAGTGGGCGTAGAGGTCGGCGGATTCGCCCGAGACGGTGGGCTGGTCGTAGTAGGCGTCGGCTTCGGGGTTGACCGGACGGCCTTCGAGGAAGGGCTGCACCTCGTCGAGCACGCCGGTGTCGCCGCTGGCGGTGACGTAGCGGCACACTGCCAGGGGCAGCCACAGGTAGTCGTCGGAGCAGCGGGTGCGCACGCCGCGGCCCGAGGGCGGGTGCCACCAGTGCTGCACGTCGCCCTCGCGGAACTGGCGGCCGGCGCACAGCAGCAGGTGGGCCCGCAGCAGCGCCGGTTCGGCATGGACCAGGGCCATCGCGTCCTGCAACTGGTCGCGAAAGCCGAAGGCGCCGCCCGACTGGTAGTAGCCGCTGCGTGCCCACAGCCGGCAGGCCAGGGTCTGGTAGAGCAGCCAGCCGTTGGCGAGCACGTTCACCGCCGGGTCGGGGGTGTCGATCTGCACCGCGCCGAGGGTGCGCTGCCAGTAGGCGTGCACGTCGTCGAGGGCCTGGCGGGCGGCGGCGGAGCCGCGCACGCGCGCCACCAGCCGGTCGGCGTCGGCGTTGTCGTGCCCGACGCCGAGGCGGAACACCAGCTCGCGGCTGGCGCCGGGGGCCAGGTTCACCTTCAGGTGGAGGGCGGCGCAGGGGTCGAGGCCGCCGCCGACGTGGCCGGACAGGCCGGCGCATTCGAGGGCCGCCGGGTCGTCGAGGGTGCCGTTGCGGCCGAGGAACTCGCGCCGGTCGGCGCTGCGGCTGTGCACCGGGCCGTCCGCATCGAAGAAGGCCACCCGCTCGGCGAACTCGGTGTTGAAGGGGTTGCGGGCGTACAGGGCGCTGCCGGGATGGGCGAGGGTGGTGCTGACGTGCATGGCCGACTTCTCCCGCAGGTCGCCCAGCACCCATTCCACGTAGCCGGTGGCGGAGAGCTGGCGCGGCCGGCCGGAGTCGTTGCGCAGGGTGAGCACCGAGAACTTCACCGCCGCGTCGATGGCGACGAACACCGTGAGCCTGGAGTGGATGCCGTCTTCCCGGGTCTCGAACACGCTGTAGCCGAAGCCGTGGCGGGTGAGGTAGGTGCCGCTGCCGCGCAGGGGCAACGGGGTGGGCGACCACAGGTGGCCGCTTTCCTCGTCGCGCAGGTAGATGGCCTCGCCGGACGGGTCGCTCACCGGGTCGTTGTGCCACGGGCTGAGGCGGAACTCGTGGGCGTTCTCGCTCCAGCTGTAGGCGCTGCCGCTCTCCGAGATGACGGTGCCGAAGCCGGGGTTGGCGATCACGTTGGCCCACGGGGCGGGGGTTGGGCGCCCGGGGGCCAGGGTGATGAGGTATTCGCGCCCGTCCGGCGAGAAGCCGCCCAGCCCGTTGGCGAGGATCGGCGTGACGGCCTGGGGCGGGGCTTCGGCCGGCGGGGCCGGGCGGTGGGTGCGGGTGGCCAGCAGGGGTGGCGGGCGTGGGGCGGCGAGCTCGCGTCGGTCGAGCTGCTCGGCGAGGGTGCCGCGGCAGTCGGTGATGACGATGCGGGCGACGGCCTGGAAGAGCAGCCGGTCTTCGGCGGAGATCTGCTCGGCGGGGCGCACGAAGATGCCGCCCGGCCGGTCGATGACGCTGGCGCCGCTGCCCGAGGCGATCAGGCCGACGATCTCGTCCTGGAGGCGCTGGCGGTAGCCGGCGTGGTCTTCGTTCCAGATCACCAGATCCACCGCCAGCCCCTTGAGGCGCCAGTAGGCGTGGGCCTGCACGAGCTGGCGGACCAGCTCCACGTTGCTGGCGTCGCCGATCTGCAGCAGCACGATGGGCAGGTCGCCGGAGATGGCGTAGCCCCACAGCCCGGACTGGCCGCGCCGGTTGCGGATCAGCAGGCCCGGGTCGGCCCGCAGGGCGGCGCCGGCGTAGAGGATGGCCCCGGCCAGCCGGGCGTAGAGCTGGGCGTCGGCTTCCACCGCGTTGAGCTGCTGGAGTTCGACCTGGCTGTGGGTCCACGCCAGATCGAAGACCCGGTCGGCGAGGTGGCGGTCGAGGTACTTGCCCACCAGGCCCACGGCGATGTCGCGGGTGTCGGCCATGCCGGTGACGATGTCCACGATGGCGGATTGCTCCGGCGCCAGGGTGACGCGCTGGCGGATGGCGACGATGGGGTCAAGCACCGGCCCGGCGCTGCCCGACAGGGGGGCGCTGTCGAGCATGGCCAGCGGGGCGGCGGTGTCGCGGGTGCGTCCGATGAAGCGGGCGCGGTCGGTCTCCCACGACACGGCGTCGGACGGCACGCCGTGCACCGCCATCAGGTGGAGCAGCCAGGGCGTGGCTTCGTCCGGCGAGCGGGGCCGGCGCTTGCACAGGATGGCCCGCTGGCGGGGCAGGATCTCGGTCTGCACGAAGAGCTTGCTGAAGGCCGGGTGGAGGGCGTCGGCGGCGGGCGGGGCGATCACCACCTCGGCGTAGCTGGTGATCTCGATCTCCCGCGGGCGGCTGCTGCGGTTGGTGAGGCGCACCCGGCGCAGCTCGATGTCGTCCTCGGGGGAGACGACGATCTCGGTGTAGGTCTCGATCTCGCCGCCGGGCTCCACTTCGTCCCGGCGCCGGAACTCGACCCGCCCTTCCGAGAGGATCGCCTCGTAGCTGGTCGGGCGGCGCCGGGTTGGCTGGTGGGCGACGGACCAGAAGGCGCCACTCGCCACGTCGCGGATGTAGCAGCAGGCGCCCCGGTCGTCGCAGGTGCCGTCCTCGCGCCAGCGGGTCACCGCCAGATCGCGCCAGCGGCTGTAGCCGCCGCCGGCGTTGCTGATCATCACGTGGTAGCGGCCGTTGGACAGCAGCTGGACCTCGGGCATCGGGGTGTCGGGGGTGGTGAAGGCCCGCAGCGGCGTGTCGAGGGGCTGGACGCGGGCCTGCAGCCCGGACAGCTCGGCCGCCATCGAGAACAGCCCCGACGGGCGGGGGATGCGCTCCTGCAGCAGCGGCAGCGCGGCCTGGAGCTGGCGGTCGGCGGCGAAGCGGCGCTGCATGGGCTGCCCCAGCAGGTGCGAGGCGAGGGCCAGCAGGCTCATGCCCTGGTGGTGGGCCATGAAGGCGCGCACCACCACCCGGGCCTGCCCGCGGCGCTGGCGGGCCGGGGTGTAGTCGATGGCCTCGTAGAAGCCGAAGCGCCCGACAAAGCCTTCGGCGGCGAGGCGCCGGAGGTTGGCGCAGGCCTCGGCCGGCACCACCATCAGGGCCAGGGCCGAGGCGTAGGGGGCGACCACCAGATCGTCGGCGAGCCCCCGCTTGAGGCCCAGCCCGGGCACGCCGAAGGCCCGGTACTGGTAGTTGAGCTGCACGTCCACGCTGTTGTAGGCCGACTCGGACATGCCCCAGGGCACGCCGCGCTGGCGGCCGTAGTCGATCTGCCGCGCCACCGCGGCCCGGCAGGTCTGGTCGAGCAGGGTGTGGGCGTAGGCGGGCATCACCAGCTGCGGCATCAGGTATTCGAACATCGAGCCGCTCCACGACAGCAGCACGGGCTCGCCGCCGGCGCGGGTGAGCAGGCGCCCGAGGGCGAACCAGCTCTCCTGGGGCAGCGCGCCCTGGGCGATGCCGACGAAGCTGGCCAGCCGGGCCTCGGAGGCGAGCAGGTCGTAGCAGCCCGCGTCGAGCCGGCGGTCCTGCACGTTGTAGCCGACGCACAGCAGGTGGCGGGTGGTGTCGTACAGGAAGGCGTAATCCATGCAGGCCATCGCGGCGAGGCGGGCGCGCAGGCTGTCGATGGCGGTGAGGCGCTCCCGGGCGCGGGTGCCGCCTTCGGCGATGCCGTGCAGCAGATCCTGCAGCCAGGCGCGCTGGGTCTGGTTGGTGTCGTCGTCGAGGCGCTGGCGGATCTGGGCGCACAGCGCGCTGTCGGCGTGGGCCAGCTGGCGCAGGGTGGGCATGCCCAGGGTCTCGGCGATCCGGTCGGCAAAGCCGTCGAGCCCGCGGGGCGGCGGGGGCAGCTGCAGCCACGGGGCGAGCTGGGTGAGTTCGGCCTGGGCTTCCTGCACCTGCCGCAGCAGGGCTTCGGCCCAGCGGCCGGCCTCGGTGGCGGGGCGGGGGTCGGTGCCGGTGTCGGGCCGTCCGGCGGTCTGCACCAGCACGTTGGCAGCGCAGCCGGCCAGCCCCTCGAGGATGAGGCGCACCGCCGGCAGGCTGGCCGGCTGGGCCACGGAGGCGCTCTCCAGGGCCCGCCAGCAGGAGGCGAGCCGTTCGTCGGCGTCGCTGCCGATGGCGGCGGCGAGGATGTGCACGGTGTCGGCCAGCCCGTCGAACAGGTGGGCCGGCACGACGGGGTCATCCGGCAGTTCGCCCAGGCCCGCCCGCAGGGTGAGCAGGTGGCCGGCGAGGTTGCCGCTATCCACCGTCGACACGTAGGCGGGGGCGAGGGGTTCGAGGCTGCGGGTGTCGTACCAGTTGTAGAAGTGCCCCCGGTAGCGGGTCAGGCGCGCCATGCTGTCGAGGGTGCGGGTGGTGCGCGCCAGCAGCGGGCCGGCGAGGATGTAGCCGAAATCGCAGGCGGCCAGGTTGGCCAGCAGGGCGAGCCCCATGTTGGTGGGCGAGGTGCGGTGGGCCACCGAGGCGACGCGGTATTCCTGGAAGTTGTCGGGCGGCAGCCAGTGGTCGGCGGGCCCGACGAAGGTGTCGAAGTAGGCCCAGGTCCGCCGGGCCACGCCGCGCAGGAAGAGGGTCTGGTCGATGCTGAGGCTCACCGGGCGGGGAGCGATGGGCCGGCCGAGCCACCAGGCGATGGCCGGCGAGGCCAGCCACAGCAGGAGCACCGGCACCGCGGCGGGCAGCGCCCCCGGCGCCAGGGCGACGAGGCCGGTGGTGATCGCCACCACGGCGAGGGGCGCGGTGGCCATGGTCCGGAAGGCGCCGGGCAGGTCGTCGTGGGCGGGGGCTTTCCGCTCGACCTCGCTCGACGGGCACCATTCCAGCAGGCGCCGGTGGCTGACGCCCAGCCGCCACAGGGTGCGGCCGATGGCGTCGAGGCTGAAGCCGGCCTCGAAGGGCAGGCAGGCGAACTCGAAGCCGAGCTGGGCGGCGCGCTGGCCGGCGCCGTGGGCCACGGCGGCCAGGTGCTGGTGCGGCACGCTGTCCTTGGGCTTCTTCAGCAGATCCAGCAGCACCGCGCACAGGGCGGGGAGGATCAGGATGCCGACGAGGAGCCCGGTCCACAGCCCGGGGCGGTCCAGGGTGGCCCAGCCGAGCACCAGCAGGGCCAGCAGGGCCGGGGGCACGAGGCTGCGCCGGAGGTTGTCCACGAGCTTCCACTGGGACAGGGCCGACAGGGGGTTGGGCTGCCGGTGTGGCCCGGTGCCGTCGTCGCACAGGCACGGCACGTGGCGCAGCAGCCAGCCGGCGAGCTGCCAGTCGCCGCGGATCCAGCGGTAGCGGCGGGTCACGTCCACCGCGTAGCGGGCCGGGTAATCCTCGTACAGCAGGCCGTCGCTGAGCAGGCCGGCGCGGGCGTAGCAGCCTTCGAGGAGGTCGTGGCTGAGGATGCGGTTGTCGGGGAAGCGCTCGCCGAGGGCCGCCTCGAAGGCGTCCACGTCGTAGATGCCCTTGCCGATGAAGGAGCCTTCGCCGAAGACGTCCTGATATACGTCGGACACCGCGCGGGTGTAGGGGTCGATGCCGGCCTCGCCGGCGTGGAGCCGGGCGTAGCGGGAGCGGTTGGCCCCCGGCAGGCTGATGCCGACCCGCGGCTGGAGGATGCCGTAGCCGGCCACCACCCGCCCTGCCCGCTCGTCGTAGACCGGCTGGTTGAGGGGGTGGGCCATGGCGCCGACGAACTGCCGCGCCGCATCCCGCGGGAGCTGGGTGTCGGTGTCGAGGGTGATGACGTACTTCACCCCGCCGAGAATGGTGGTGTCGCCGGCCACCAGCGCAAAGGCGTCGCCGGCAAAGCCGCGCAGCAGGGCGTTGAGATCGGCGAGCTTGCCGCGCTTGCGCTCGGCGCCCATCCAGGCCTGCTCCTGGGGGTTCCAGCGGCGCGGGCGGTGGAACAGGAAGAACACGTCGCCGTCCGGCGTGGCGTAGGTGGCGTTGAGGGCGTCGGTGCCGGCCCGGGCGCGGGCCACCAGCGGGGCGTCGGTGGGCAGGGTCTCGTCGGCGGCGTCGAGGAAGTCGGTGAGGAGCCCGAAGTGCACGTGGGGGTCGCGGTTGGCCAGGAAGCGCACTTCGAGGGCTTCGAGCAGGCCATCCACCCCCGCTTCGCTGCCGAGCATGGTGGGCACCACCACCAGGGTGCGGCAGGGCGCCGGTATGCCCCGGGAGAAATCCATCCGTGGCAGGGGATGCGGCTTGACCAGCAGGGTGGCGGCCCAGTTGACCAGCGCGACCGCCAGCTGGCTGGCCACCATCACCGCGAGCAGCCCGACCGGGGCCAGCGCCCACACGGGCAGGCCGTCGGCCAGCGCGAGGCCCGACAGGCCGCCCGCCACCAGCAGGGTGATGAGGGCGATGCCGCCCAGGTAGAGCCACAGGGGCGCGTGGGCGGCGGCGCAGCCGATGCGCCGGACGAGGCCCGGACGCAGCCCGGCGGCCTCTTCGAGCGCCGGGCGGCCGGCATCGACCAGGTAATAGCCTACGTGGGCGGCTCGCCCGCCGGTGCCCCGGGCGGCGGCCCGGGCCAGATCCACCGCGAGGCGGGCAACCTGGTTCTCGCCCAGCTGGCCGCGCCGGGCGATCTCCTCGGTGGCATGGCGGTAGTGGTCGCGGGTGGCGAAATCCATCCGGCCATACACGCCGCCCGGGTCGCCCCGCAGGGTCTGCTCGACGAGGCTCAGGTTCTCGACGAAATCCCGCCAGTCCAGGGTGCCGAGCACCCGCAGGCTGCCGATGCTGTTGCTGATGGATACCTGGTCGGCGGCCTGCTGCTGGTTTTCGGACTGGACGAGCTGCACGATGGTCTGGCCGGACTGGGCCAGACGCTGCTCGATCCAGGTGAGGGGCAGGGCCAGCGCGGGCCCCCTGCCCTGCAGACGCCGGGCCAGCTCGGCCACGAAGGCGCCGACCATCGGCGGGTTGGAGCGCACCATGTCGGCGATCACCAGAATCAGGCTGCGCGGGTCGTCCTCGACGGTCTGGATCAGGCGGTCGGCCCAGGTGCCGGCCAGCTCGCGCTCGACCCAGCCGGCGGCCACCCGCACGCTGACGCGGCGCAGGTTCTCGATCACGGCCAGCCGCAGCATGATGGGGATCGCCCACAGCTCGCCCAGTTCGAGGGGGGTGACGGTCTGGTAGGCGGTCACGAAGCGGCCGAGGCTCTCGGCGTCGACCCGCCCGTCGCCGTGGGAGACGGTCTCGAGGGCGATGTCGTACACCCGCGGGGCGCCGGGCTCGGTGGGGCTGTCGGCGAGGCGCGGCAGGGCGCGGCTGTAGCCTTCGGGCAGCAGGCTGCGGGCCATGCGGACCTGTTCTTCGAGCAGGTAGAAGTTGTCCAGCAGCCATTCGCCGGCGGGGGTGACGCGGCGCTTGTCGGCCACCGCCTCGGTGAGCTGGCGGCACACGTCCACCAGCACCCGCTCGTTGTCGGCGAGGCGGGCCAGCAGGCGGTCGCGCACCCGGCCGCGGGCCAGGGTGGTGTGGGAGGCCGCCAGGCGCTTGCCGTGGGTGGCCATCTGGTCGGCGCTGAACAGCTCTGCGCGCAGCGGCGGCTCGTCGGCATCGGCGGCGCCCCGCCGGGGCTTGCCGGCCAGCCAGTCCCTGAGGCGCGGGAAGGAATCGACGGGGGCGTTCACGACAGTTCGGCGCGTTGCACCGCGCGGCGGATGTGACGCACGCCGACGGCGGCGGCGATCACCACCACCGGTATCGCCAGCCCCACCACGATCTCCGGATTGACCGGCGCGCCGCCGGCCTTGAGGGCCTTGGCGAGGTAGGCGATGAGGCCGGCCACGTAGTAGCTGATGGCCGCGATGGACAGGCCCTCGACGGTCTCCTGCAGGCGCAGCTGCATCCGGGCGCGGCGGGCGGTGGCGTTGAGGATGATCTGGTTCTGCTGCTGGAGGGTCATGTCCACCCGGGTGCGCAGCAGTTCGCTGGCCCGGCTGATCCGCTCGGACAGGCTCTCCTGCAGGCGGGCCACGGTTTCGCAAGTGTTCATCGCCGGGAGCAGGCGCCGCTCGACGAACTCCCGCAGGGTCGGCAGGCCTTCGACCCGCTGCTCGCGCAGCTCGGCGATGCGCCGGGTGACGAGTTCCTGGTGGGCGCGGGCGGTGCAGATGCGGTACAGGGTGGCGGAGATGGTGCCCTCCACGGTGGCGGCGAGCCGGGTCAGGCGGTCGAGCAGCGCGGGTTCGTCCTTGCTGTGCACCTCGGCCATCTCGGTGATGAGGGCGGCCAGCTGGGCGTCGGCATCCACCAGCACCGGCAGGGTCGCGCGGGCCAGCGGAGAGGCCTGGAGGGCGCGCATCAGGTAGGTCTCGATCTCGAACAGGCGCAGCACCGTGCGGCCGGCCTGGCCGGGGGCGAGCCGGATGTCGTCGATCAGGATGCGGCTGAAGCCATCGGCGTGGATGCGGAAGTCCGTCACCACGCTGGCGACGCCGTCGCCCACCCGCGAGGCATTGACCGGGTTGCCCTCGAACAGCTGGGCCAGCTCGTCGTCGGCGTGCTTGACCGGCGGCACCGCGCGCAGGGCCATGTGGGCGGCGACCAGCACGGTGCCGGGCAGCTTCTCGAGCCAGTCCTGGGGAACGCTGCGGATGACCGGATCGGCGAACGGCGTCTCGAAATCGCCGTGGCGGAAGAAGGTGTAGCTGCTGCAGTTGGGGCGGTGTTCCCAGCGCAGGCGGAAGACGCCCAGATCCACCTGGAAGTGGGTGAGGTCGGCGGCCGGCGAGGGCACGCCGTAGCGGGTGCACAGCTCGACGATGTGTTCGTACTCGGCCTGCCGCCCGTCGGGTTCGGTGCACACGGCCAGGTAGGACGCCTGCTCGGGGGCCTGAAGGGCTTCCAGCGGGCGGGCATGCAGCTCGTAGTTGAGCGCAAAGCGCTGCGGGTGATTGGCCAGGATTGCCATGAATGAACCTCCCCCAGTTCGTCATGCAACGGCTGACGATGAACCGGAGGGGACGCCGTGCCGCAGGGCGCGGAGCCACGGGAAACCTCGCAGGCAGCCTAGCCACAAGGCGTTGCGGGGTCGGTGCGCTGCCGCACACAGGGGCTGGCCATGCCAGATTCATCGTCCCGGGTGCGCCAGCGCACCGACCGCGCCGCACGTCCCGTGCATGCTCGGCCGGTGAGCCAAGACGCGGCGGGCTTCCGCCCAGCCGGTCAGCCGCTTCATTCAACGAAGGGAATCACCATGAAAACCCGATCCGCCGGAGCTCTCCGGTTCGGCCTGCCGGTACTCGTCGCCGTTGCGGCGATTGTTGTGGGCGGCTGCGCCAGCACGCCCGCCCCCGTCGAACAGTTGGCCGTGTCCGCCGCCGCGGTCGGCCGCGCCGGCAGCGCCGGCGGCAGCGAGATGGCCCCCGCCGAGATGCAGATGGCGCGGGAGAAGCTCGACCTGGCCAAGCGCGCCATGGTCAGCGAGGACTTCGACAGCGCCCGCCGGTTTGCCCAGCAGGCCCAGGTGGACGCCCAGCTCGCCGAGGCCAAGTCGCGCTCGGTGAAGGCCCGCAAGGCCGCCGACGAATTGCAGGAAGGCATCCGCGTGCTGCGCGAAGAGCTCGGCCGCAAGAACAAATGATTGCCCAGACTAAAGGAACGACCATGACTGAAAAACGGATTTTCGCGATGACCCTCGTCGCGCTGGCCACCCTGGCCGGCTGTAGCTCGACGCCCCCGAAGAACGCGCTGCTGGACCAGGCGCGGAGCGACTACCAGATCGCCGAGGCGAATCCCCAGGCCCGCGAGTTTGCGGCGGGCGAGATGAAGCAGGCCGGCGACGCCCTGAAGCTGGCCGATGAGGCGTCGATGCGCGGCGACAAGCCGGCCGACGTGGATCACCTGGCCTACCTGGCCAAGCAGCGGGTGGCGATCGCCCAGGAGACCGGCAACCAGAAGGCCGCCGAGAAGGCTGTCGCCGGTGCCGAGGGCGCCCGCGACAAGGTGCGCCTGGCGGCCCGCACCACCGAAGCCGACATGGCCCATCGCAGCGCCGACAGCGCCCGCATGGCCACCGGCGATGCCCAGGCCCGCAACCGCGAGCTGGAGAGCCAGCTGAAGGCCCTCAACGCCCGCCAGACCCCCCGCGGCATGGTGGTGACCATCGGCGACGTGCTCTTCGACACCGACCGGGCCGAGATCCGGTCGGGTGGCCGGCGCAACATGGAGAAGCTGGCGGCCTTCCTGAAGGCCAACCCGGAGCGCAAGGCGATGATCGAAGGCTTTACCGACAGCACCGGCAGCGACGTCCACAACCGGGAACTCTCCGGCCGACGTGCCGATGCGGTGATGGGGGCGTTGGTGGAGATGGGTATCGGCAGCTCGCGCCTCTCGGCCCACGGCTATGGCGAGGCCTATCCGGTGGCCGGCAACGGCAGCATCGGCGGCCGCCAGATGAACCGTCGGGTGGAGGTGGTGCTGTCGGATGAGAACGGCAACATCCCGGCCCGCTGAGCCGGTGCCCGCCGGCGCCTTGGGGTGTCGGCGGGGGATGTTCCGGGCAGCCCCGGGGATTCAGTGGCGTGGCGGGCGGAGGTTGCCCTCCCAGCCGCAGCCCATCGCCGTGCATCGGTATCGCCGGACCGCGCCGAAGAGGCCGCGCAGCACATCCACGAAGCGGCGCGGCACCCGGTAGGCGGAGCTGTCGCAGCGGGGGCATTCGCGGTCGAGCCAGTCTTCGGTGGCGTCCTTGCCGGGCTTCACAGGGGCGGCGCGGCGACGGGGGCGGCCAGACTGCCGCCTTCGTCTTCCCACACCTTCAGCGGCGTCCGCGGGCGCCGGGCCTGCCGGGCGCTCAGGCGCTCGGCCATCTGGGTTGCAAAGGGGGAGAGGCTGACGGGGCCGTCGACCGGCCCCGCCCGGGGGGTGAAACGCATGAATGTGTTCATGACCACAATCCTTCCATGTAATTGCCGGCCCGCCTGGGCCCGTGCCGTGCCATGCGCGGGGCGTGCTGCGAGGCCCCCGCATGGCGCGAACGGGTCAGGACGGGCTTTTCGGCGGTGAATCCTTGTTGGCGTCCTCGAACTTCTTGAGCTGCGCCTCGGCTTCGTCCTTGGTGATCCCGTAGGCTTCCTGGATCTTGCCGGACAGGTCGTCGCGCTTGCCGGCGATCACGTCCAGGTGGTCGTCGGTGAGCTTGCCCCACTGCGCCTTGACCTTGCCCTTGAATTGCTTCCAGTTACCTTCAACGATGTCCCAGTTCATTTTCGACTCCTTGTGTTGATCTGCCGGACGGCGGAATTGCCGGCCGGACGCGCCGTTCAGCGCCGGCTCATCAGAAAGCCGATGAGAAAGCCGGCGACTGCGGCACCCCCCAGCACCTGCCAGGGGTTTTCCTTCACGTAGGTCTGGGTGACGTCGGCCGCCACGCGGGCCTTGTGGGCCATCCGGTTGCGGGTGTCGTCGTAGCGGGAGCGGGCCTCGCCCATCGCCTCGTGGAGGCTCGCGCGGGCCGCGGCGTAGCCTTCCGCCGTGGTGTTGGCGGCGTCGGTCATCAGCTCGTCGGCGCGGCCGGCGGCGTGCTTCACGTCATTCACGAAGCCGGACCGGCGGCTGTCGCCGGTGTCCTGCAGAGCGGTGGTTTCGGTGGTCATGATGTCTCCTGCTGCAAATGGATTGAGTGAGGGGCGATCGGCGCCGGGGGTTTGGGCCACGGGCTCCTCTGGCTGCATCGTGGCCCTGGCGGTACCCGATGTCGGTGCGCCAACGTACGCAGCGGCGTACCGGGGCCTTGGTTCGGTAGCGCACAGACCCGCCGGCCCTTCCTGCGCACACTGGGCTGCAACCCTGGAAAGGACGCCCATCATGTTGATCACCTTCAAATCCGCCGCCTCCGGCGACCTCATCACCTTCGAGAAGAACGCCCGCCAGATGCTGAAAGTCCTCGGCAAGGACCGGGACGACGGCCAGGGCATCTTCACCGTGGAACAGCTGCCGGCGGCCATCGCCTGCCTGCGCCGGGCCATCGCCGACGACGTGGCGACCTACACCGTCAAGGCCGCCGACGCGCCCCAGTCGATGGCCGACGAAGGCGAAGGCGTGAGCTTCCACCAGCGTGCGGTGCCGCTGCTCGACATGCTGGAACGGGCGGCTGCCGACGGCGTGCCGGTCACCTGGGGCGTTTAGGCCGGAAACCGGGGCGGGCCTGCGTGCGCTACCGCCCCGACACGGGGCGACGATCGGCCCACGCTCCAGCGGGTCGATCCCCACGGCGCCGACCCCCGGCGCCGGTTACCCGGAGGCCTCCCGTGCCGTCAACCGTCGCTGCCAACCGCCTGCTCGAAGCCCTGCCGGCCACCGACCGCGGGCGTCTGCTGGATCACTGCGAGCCCGTCGAACTGCGTTTTGCGGAGATCCTTGCCGAAGCCGGCGAGCCGATCCGCGAGGTGTGGTTTCCCATCCGCTGCGCCATCGTCCAGGTGGCCCGGATCGACGGCCACGCCAATCTGGAAGTCGGGCTGGTGGGCGACGAGGGAGCCCTCGGGGCCTCGCTGGTGCTGGATGTGGCGGAATCGCCCCAGCAGGCGCTGGTGCAGGAGCCGGGTGAGGCGCTGCGCATCGAGGCCAGCCGCTTTCGCCGGGAGCTGGCGCGCAGCCCGGCGCTGACCCGGGTGCTGCGCCATTACATCCACGCCCAGATGGGCCAGCTGGCTCAGACCGCCGGCTGCACCCGCTTTCATGTGGTCGAGGCGCGCCTCGCCCGCTGGCTGCTGATGACCCAGGACCGCGCCCATTCCAGCCAGTTTCATCTCACCCACGAGTTCCTGGCCAACGTGCTGGGGGTGCGCCGGGTGGGCATCACCCGCGCCGCCACCACGTTGCAGAACCGCCGGCTGATCCGCTACGCCCGGGGCGACATCACGGTGACCGACCGGGCCGGCCTGGAGGCCGCGGCCTGTGGCTGCTACGCCGCCGACAAGGTCTGCTACCAGCGCAGCATGGCGATGCCCGTCGCTGCCCGAACCCAACCGCAACCGTGAATCACCCTCTGCCATGACTTACTGCGTTGGCATCATGCTCGACACCGGACTGGTCTTCGCGTCCGACTCCCGGACCCACGCGGGCGTCGACAACTTTGCCCGCTTCTGCAAGATGACCGTCTTCGAGCGCCCCGGCGACCGGGTGCTGGTGCTGCTCAGTTCCGGCAGCCTGGCCGGCACCCAGGCGGTGATCAGCCTGCTCAAGCAGCGCAACGAGCGGGCCGAGGGCGCCACCCTGTGGCAGGCGGCGTCGATGTTCGACGCGGCCATGCTGGTCTCCGACGCCATGCGCGACGTGGACCGCCGCGACGGGGAATACCTGGAGGAGACCGGCTTCAACGCCTCCTTCATCTTCGGCGGCCAGATCGCCGGCGGGCCGCCCCACCTGTTCCGCATCTACGCCGAGGGCAACTTCATCGAAGCCAGCCTCGAGACGCCCTACCTGCAGACCGGCGAGACGAAGTACGGCAAGCCGGTCATCGACTGGGGCATCACCCGCGCCACCGGCCTCAACGACGCCGCCAAGTGCGTGCTGGTGTCCTTCGATTCGACGATGCGCAGCAACCTGTCGGTGGGCATGCCCATCGACCTGATCTGCTACCAGCGCAACCGCCTCGAAGTGCGCATGCGCCGCCGTTTCGACGAGGGCGACGGCTACTTCGCCCGGCTTGGCGACGAATGGAGCGCCGGCACCCGCGAAGTGTTCCGCCGCCTGCCCCGGCTGGACTGGTGATGACCGGGCCGGCCCCCGGCGTGGTGGTCACCTGCGAGCACGGGGGCAACCACATCCCGGCCCTGTACCGCGCCCTCTTCGGCGACCTGCAGGCCGCGCTGGCCAGCCACCGGGGTTTCGACCCCGGCGCCCTGGAGATGGCCGAAGACCTGGCCCGGGCCTTTGGCGCGCCGCTGGTGTCGTCCACCGTCAGCCGCCTGCTGGTGGACCTGAACCGCTCGGTGGGTCACCCGCGGCTGCATGCCGGCCCCGTCCGCAGCCTGGGCGAGGGGCAGAAGGCCGAGATCCTGGCGCGCTTCTACCGCCCCTACCGCAGCCGCGCCGAGCAGGCCATCCGCACCGCCATCGCCGAACACGGCGCGGTGCTCCACCTGTCGTCCCACAGCTTCACGCCGGAACTGGACGGCAAGCGCCGCAGCGCCGACATCGGCCTGCTCTACGACCCCCGGCGACCCGGCGAAGCCGCCCTGTGCGAGCGCTGGAAGGCCGCCCTCGGCGCCCGCCTGCCGGCGCTCAACATCCGCCGCAACTACCCCTACGCCGGCAAGGGCGACGGCCTGACCGCCTGGCTGCGCCAGCGCCTGTCGCCCGAGTGCTACGTGGGCGTGGAGCTTGAAGTGAATCAGCAGCACATCCTCGGCACGGGCAGCCATTGGCCCGCCCTGCGCGAGGCCATCGTCACCGCGCTGCGCGACGCCCTCGCCGGCGACGCGCCCCCCGCGCCGCGCTGACCCGTTCCATCGCCCCCTTCCCCCAGGAGCCCGCCATGAAGATCCGCATCGGTTTCGACCTGATCTACGATTGTCCCCAGCCCACCCCGATGATCCTGACGCTCACCGTCCACGCCTCCCGGGTGGCCGATCTCATCACCCCCGACCTCCTGGTCACCGAGCCGGCGGTGCCGGTCACCGCCTACCGGGACACCTTCGGCAACTGGTGCTCGCGGCTGCTCGCCCCCAAGGGCACGCTGCGCCTGACGACGGATGCCCTCATCCACGACAGCGGGCTGCCCGACGTCGTGGTGCCCAACGCCCGCCAGACGCCGGTGACCGAGCTGCCCGACGAGACGCTGCTGTTTCTGCTGGGCAGCCGCTACTGCGAGACGGACCGCCTGACCGACGTGGCCTGGAAGCTGTTCGGCCACACGCCGCCGGGCTGGGCGCGGGTGCAGGCGGTGTGCGACCACGTGCACAGCCACATCGCCTTCGGCTACGAGCACGCCCGCCACACCAAGACCGCCTGGGACGTGTTCCACGAGCGGGTCGGCGTGTGCCGGGATTACGCCCACCTGGCGATCACCTTCTGCCGCTGCCTGAACATTCCGGCGCGCTACTGCACCGGCTACCTGGGCGACATGGGGATGCCGCCGCCCTACGGCCCGATGGATTTTGCCGGCTGGTTCGAGGTGTGGCTCGACGGCCACTGGTACACCTTCGATGCCCGCAACAACACGCCGCGCATCGGCCGGGTGCTCATCGCCCGGGGGCGCGACGCGGCCGACGTGGCGATCAGCAACACCTTCGGGCCCAACGCCCTGAAGCGCTTCATCGTGCGCACCGACGAGGTGCCGGAGAGCGTGCCACCCTGGCCGGCTGTCTGATCCGCTGAAATGCCCGCGGGGGCTCGCTGCTACTGCAGCGTGTCGAGCCCCCGCGGTGCGCCGGTGGCCTGCTTGGCGCCGGCCTTCTGGCGGGGCCGGCCCTTCTCGGCCACTTCCACCACCACGATGCGGCATTCCCGGCGGGCCTCGTCGGCCACCGCCTCGATCCGCACCAGCACCTCCGGCCGCTGGGCAGTGGCCATCAGGGCGATCTCGCACTTGTTGCGGACCTTGCCGCCGAGCACCTCATCCACGAAGGCGTTGAACTCGGGCAGGAAGGCCGGCTTGACGAAGGCGCCGAAGCGCAGGCGCCCCATCTGCGAACGCTTGATGCCGAGCAGGATCGCCCCCGCCAGGTTGATCTGCAGGATGGTGCCCTGGTTGTCGAGGGTGAAATAGCCCACCGGCGCGAAGTCGTAGAGGTCGGCGTATTTCTCCCGCAGGGCGTCGGCCTCGTCGTAGGCCTGGCGGAGCTCCTCGTTGTGCATCTCCAGCTCGATCTGGTGCACCTGCAGCTCGTGGAGCAGGTGGGCGGTGTCCCACGGCATGCTGCCGTCGGTTGCCGGGCTGGTCAGCTTGAGGCGGGCTTCGGCGCGCTGGCGCAGGGTGGCCGGGTTGGGGCGGGCGCGCCGGGTGGCGAGGCTCGCCGCCATCAGGCGGAGCAGGCGCTGGTATTCGGCGCGCACGATGGCGTAGCACTCGCAGGCCCGCGACTCCAGCCCAGCCCGGTCGAGCACCGTGATGTGGCCGCGGCGATACTGGATCAGGCCGGCGGACTGGAGCTTGCAGGCGGCCTCGGTGACGCCTTCGCGGCGCACCCCGAGGAGGTTGGAGATCGTCTCCTGGGTGACGTCGAGCTGCATGCCGGCGATCTGGTCGAGGTTGCGGAGCAACCACCGGCACAGCTGCTGGTCGACGGTGTGGTGCCGGTTGCACAGCACGCTCTGGGCCATCTCGGTCATCAGGGCCTGGGTGTAGCACAGGGACATCCGCCGCAGGTTGCCGCCCTGGTTGAGCTCCCAGCTCATCAGCTCGGCCCGCAGGCGGTAGGCGCCGCCGGCGTGCTGGACGACGATCCGGTAGTTGGCGGTGTCGCCGCCGAGGACCAGCGGAATGCCGATCAGCCCGTCGTTGCCGGTCATCGCCAGCTCCACCGACGAGCCATCCTTGAGGCTGGAGATCAGCGAGAAGATGCAGGTGGTCGGAAAATACACGCTGGTCAGATCGTCCCCCGATTCGAGGATCGTCTGGCCGGCGGTGAGGCTCACGAACTCCAGGTCGTCCGCCAGCCTGGCGTATTCCTCCGGAAGCAGCGCCGCCAGGATGCGGTTCTGTCGCGCACCGTCAAAGATGTTGTCGGGCATTCGCCCCTCCTGCCTGTGGAAGCCTGCCGTGAATGGGTGCGCGGAAGTGCCATCGCAGTCGATTCAGCTTAGTCCAAAAAGCGTATTGGCTACGTGCGGTGGCCCACATATGACCACGGCACGTCCGGCAGGGGGCGGAGGTCAGTTTTCCAGCAGGCTGCGCAGCACGTAGGGCAGGATGCCGCCGTTGCGGTAGTAATCCACCTCCACCGGGGTGTCGATGCGCAGCAGGAGGGGAATGTCACGGGTGGCGCCGTCGGGGCGGCGGATCTTCAGGGTCACGCTCTGGCGGGGGGCGATGCCGGCCTCCAGGCCCGACAGGTCGAACACCTCGTCGCCGCGGATGCCCAGGCTGGTGGCGTCGCTGCCGGCGGCAAACTGCAGGGGCAGCACGCCCATGCCCACCAGGTTGGAGCGGTGGATGCGCTCGAAGCTCTTCGCCACCACGGCCTTCACGCCGAGCAGCCGGGTGCCCTTGGCGGCCCAGTCGCGGCTGGAGCCGGTGCCGTACTCGTCGCCGGCGAAGATCACGGTGGGGGTGCCGGCGGCCACGTAATCCATCGCGGCGTCGAAGATCGTCTTGAGGGCGCCGCCGGGCTGGGCGAGGGTCAGCCCGCCTTCCACCGGCCGGCCGTCCTGGTCGGGCGGCAGCATGAGGTTGCGGATGCGCACGTTGGCGAAGGTGCCGCGCATCATCACCTCGTGGTGGCCGCGGCGCGAGCCGTAGCTGTTGAACTCGTCGGGGGTGACGCCATGGGCCTGCAGCCAGCGCCCGGCGGGGGAGCTGGCCTTGATCGAGCCGGCCGGGCTGATGTGGTCGGTGGTCACCGAATCGCCGAAGATCGCCAGCGCCCGGGCGCCGCGGATCGATGGGATGGGCGCGGGGGTCATCCCGAAGTCGTCGAAGAAGGGCGGCTCGGCGATGTAGGTGGAGGTGCCCCAGCCGTAGCTGTGGCCGGTGCTGGTGGCGATGGCGTTCCACAGGGGGTTGCCGGTGGCGAAGTCGGCGTACAGGCGGCGGTAGGTTTCGGGCCGGGTGGCGCTGGCGATGGCGGCGCCCACTTCTTCCTGGGTGGGCCAGATGTCGCGCAGGAACACCGGCTGGCCGTCGCTGCCGGTGCCGAGGGGCTCGGTGTCCAGGTCGATGCCGACCCGTCCGGCCAGGGCGAAGGCCACCACCAGCGGCGGGCTCATCAGGAAGTTGGCCTTGATGGCCGGGTGGATGCGGGCCTCGAAGTTGCGGTTGCCCGACAGCACCGAGGCGCAGATCAGATCGTGGCCGGTGACCACGCCTTCGAGCTCGGGCGCCAGCGGGCCGGCGTTGCCGATGCAGGTGGTGCAGCCGTAGGCCACCACGCGAAAACCCAGGGCTTCCAGCGGCTCGATGAGGCCGGCCTTGCCGAGGTAGTCGGTGACCACCCGCGAGCCGGGGGCGAGGGAGGTCTTGATGTGGGGCGCGACCCGCAGCCCGCGGGCCACCGCCTTCTGGGCGAGCAGGCCGGCGGCGAGCATCACGCCGGGGTTGGAGGTGTTGGTGCACGAGGTGATGGCGGCGATCAGCACGTCGCCGTGGGCGACGCGGGTGCCGTCGGCAAGGGGGGCTGCGGCGTCGCCCTGATCGGCTGGCTTGCCGTAGCCGCCCTCCCCGGCCGGCGCCGCCAGCAGCTGGGCGAAGCGGCTCTTGAGGGCCGGGAGGGCGATGCGGTCCTGGGGTCGGCCGGGGCCGGCGACGCTGGGCACGACGCTGGCGAGGTCCAGTTCGAGCTGGGCGCTGTAGTCGATCTCGCCGGTGCGCGGCATGCCGAACAGGCCCTGGGCCTGGTAGTAGCGCACGAAGGTGTCCACCTCCTCGTCGCTGCGCCCGGTGGCGGCGAGGTAGGCGGCGGTGACTTCGTCGGGCGGGAAGAAGCCCATCGTCGCGCCGTACTCCGGCGCCATGTTGGCGAGGGTGGCCCGGTCCGGCAGGGTGAGGGAGGCCGCGCCGTCGCCGAAGAACTCGACGAACTTGCCGACCACCCGGGCCTTGCGCAGCATCTCGGTGACCGCCAGCACCAGATCGGTGGCGGTGACGCCTTCGCGCAGCCGGCCGGCCAGATGCACGCCGACCACGTCCGGGGTGAGGATGTACACCGGCTGGCCGAGCATGCCGGCCTCCGCCTCGATGCCGCCCACGCCCCAGCCCACCACGCCGAGGGCGTTGATCATGGTGGTGTGGGAGTCGGTGCCCACCAGGGTGTCCGGGTAGTACAGGTCGTCATCGTGGATCACACCGCGGGCCAGGTATTCGAGATTCACCTGGTGCACGATGCCGATGCCCGGCGGCACCACGCGGAAGGTGTCGAAGGCCTGCATGCCCCACTTGATGAAGCGGTAGCGCTCGGCATTGCGGGCGAATTCGAGGCGCATGTTGAGGTCGAGGGCGTCGCCTTCGCGGTAGTGATCCACCTGCACCGAGTGGTCCACCACCAGATCGACCGGCACCCGCGGCTCGACCACCCGCGGGTTCTTGCCGAAGCGCCGGGCCACGTCGCGCATGGCGGCCAGATCGCACAGCAGCGGCACGCCGGTGAAATCCTGCAGCACGATGCGGGCGACCACGAAGGGGATCTCGTCGGTGCGTTCGGCGCGGGGCTGCCAGCTGGCCAGCCGGCGCACGTCGGCCTCGGTGATGCGCCGGCCGTCGAGGTTGCGCAGCAGGGATTCGAGGATGATCCGCAGCGACACCGGCAGGCGTCCCAGGCGCGGAAAGCCGGCGTCGGCCAGGGCGGGCAGCGAATGGAAGCGGCCGCTGCGGCCGGCGGCGAGGAAGAAGCGGTTCAGGGTATGAAAGGGGTTGGCGGACATGGCGTTCTCCTGGTGACGCCGCCGCCCGGACTGCGGGGCGGTGGGAACGCCGGCACGGCCCGACAGGGCGCGGGGGGTGGTATGGAACTACACTCAGGTATGACCCCTGCCATCCGGCATCGTTCGTCCAACCGGGAGATTGTCATGCCGCGCCCGACCCGCACCGAAACCGACGCCTTCGGCCCCATCGAGGTGGCCGCCGACGCCCTGTGGGGCGCCCAGACCCAGCGCTCCCTGCATCACTTCGCGATCTCCACCGAACGCATGCCGGTGCCGCTGATCCGCGCGCTGGCTGAGGTCAAGCGCGCCTGCGCCCGGGTCAATGGCGAGCTGGGCCTGCTGCCGGCCGACAAGGCCGCGGCCATCATCGCCGCCGCCGACGAGGTGCTCGCCGGCGATCACCCGGATGCCTTTCCTCTGTCGGTGTGGCAGACCGGATCGGGCACCCAGACCAACATGAACATCAATGAGGTGCTGGCCAACCGCGCCTCCGAGATCCTCGGCGGCGTGCGCGGCATGGGGCGGCTGATCCACCCCAACGATCACGTGAACCTCGGCCAGTCGTCCAACGACGTGTTTCCCACCGCCATGCACGTGGCGGCGGTGGCCACCCTGCGTGGCGCGCTGCTGCCGGCGTTGCGGGCGCTGGCGACGACGCTGGTTTCCAAGGCGGTGGCGTTCGCCGACATCGTGAAGATCGGCCGCACCCATCTGCAGGACGCCACGCCGCTCACCGTCGGGCAGGAGATGTCGGGCTGGGTGGCCCAGCTCGATCACGCCGCCCGGGGCATCGAGGCGAGCCTGCCGGCGCTGGAGGAGCTGGCCATCGGCGGCACCGCGGTGGGCACCGGGCTCAACGCGCCGCCGGGTTTTGGCGAGCGGGTGGCGGCCGAGCTGGCCGTGCGCTGCGGCCTGCCCCTGCGCAGCGCGCCCAACAAGTTTGCCGCGCTGGCCGCCAACGACGGGCTGGTGGCGGCCCACGGGGCGCTCAAGACCCTGGCCGTGGCGCTGATGAAGATCGCCAACGACGTGCGCTGGCTGGCATCCGGGCCGCGCTCGGGGCTGGGCGAGCTGGTGATCCCGGAGAACGAGCCGGGCAGCTCGATCATGCCCGGCAAGGTGAACCCGACCCAGTGCGAGGCGCTGACGATGGTGTGCTGCCAGGTGTTCGGCAACGACGTGGCGATCACCGTGGGCGGGGCGTCGGGCAACTTCGAGCTGAACGTCTTCAAGCCGCTCATCGCCCACAACTTTCTGGCGAGCGTGCGCCTGCTGGCCGATGCGATGGCCAGCTTCGACGCCCACTGCGCCCGGGGCATCGAGGTGAATCGCCCGCGGGTGGCGGAGCTTGTTTCGCGTTCGTTGATGCTGGTGACGGCCCTCAGCCCGCACATCGGCTACGACCGCGCCGCGGCCATCGCCAAGCACGCCCACCACGCCGGCCTCACCCTGCGCGAGGCGGCGCTGGCGCTGGGCGACGTGACCGGCGAGGAGTTCGACGCCTGGGTGCGGGCCGAGGCGATGACCGGCCCGGAGGCTTGAGGCGGCTCAGGGGGCGTTGGCGACCAGCTCGGCGAGCTTCGCGAGGCCGGTGTCCATCTCGTCTTCGGCCGCGTGGCTGAAGTTGAGGCGCAGGGTGCCGAGGGCGGCGTCGCTGGCGTAGAAGGCCTCGCCGGGCATGAAGGCGACGCCGCGCTGGATGGCGGCCGGCAGCAGCAGGCGGGTGTCCACCGGGCGCTTGAGCTGCAGCCAGAAGAACAGCCCGCCGGCGGGCGTCTGCCAGTCGGCCAGGGCGCCGAAGTGGCGGCGCAGGGCGGCGTCGAAGGCGTCGCGCTTGGCCCGGTAGAAATCCGCCAGCCGGGCAAGCCGCGCCGGGCGTCCGGCGGCTTCGAGCTGCTGCAGCACCAGCCACTGGCTGAGTCGGTTGCTGTGCAGGTCGGCGGCCTGCTTGAGGCGCACCAGCGGGGTGAACAGCTCGGGCGACGCCGCCAGGAAACCCAGCCGCAGGCCCGGGGCGAGGCTCTTGGAGAACGAGCCCTGGTAGATCCACGGGCTGCCTTCGATGCCGGCGCACACCGGGCGGCGGTCGCAGGCATCGAATACCAGATCGCGGTAGGGGTCGTCCTCGAACATCGGCACGCCGGATTCCATGCACGCCTCGGCCAGCGTGGCCCGCTCGGCGGCGGTGTAGCAGCGGCCGGTGGGGTTCTGGAAGGTGGGGATGGCGTAGGCGAAGGCCGGGCGCTGCTCGCAGAAGCGTGCCGCGCTCACGGTCTCGGGGGCGAAGGGCAGGAAGCGCGCCCCGAAGAAGCGGAACACCTGCAGCGCGGCGAGGTAGGTGGGCGATTCGACGGCGACCGGGGTGCCGGCATCGATGAAGAGCTTGCCCACCAGATCGATGCCCTGCTGGGAGCCCGAGAGCACCAGCACCCGGTCCGGCGTGGCGTCGAGGCCGAGGGCGGCGAGCTCCAGCGCGATGCGTTCGCGGAGCGCCGGGTCGCCTTCGGACGGACCGTACTGGAGGGCCGAATCCGGCGCGGCGAGGCCGAATTCGGGGAAGGTCTCGGCGGCGGGCAGCCCGCCGGCGAAGGAGATCATGCCGGGCCGCCCGACGACTTCCAGGATCTCCCGGATCGGCGACGGGTGCAGGTCGTGCACGCGGGCGGAAAGGGAGAGCGGAAGGCGGTTGGCGTTGCGGGCGGGCATGGCTTTCTCCAGGTTGTGCGGGGTAGAATTGGTCAAGTGTATTGACCTATTAATCCTGACCCCTTCGCCGAGAAATGTCAATATGGTTGACCTAAATCGCCAGGCCGAGTTGCGCGAGGCCATCGAGCTGTTCTTCTTTGGTTATCGGGCCTTCACCGCGCCCCCGGATCGTCTGCTGGAAGCCTGGGATCTTGGCCGGGTGCATCACCGGGTGCTGTACTTCGTGGCGCGCCAGCCGGGCATCACCGTGACCGAGCTGCAGGGCGTGCTGGGGGTGAGCAAGCAGGCGCTCAACGGGCCGCTGCGGCAGCTGCTGGAGGCGGGGCTGGTGGGGAGCACGGCCGATGCGGCGGACAAGCGGGTGCGCCGGCTGCGCCTCACCGACAAGGGCGGTCAGCTGGAGGCGGCGCTCACCGGCACCCAGGTGGAGATGCTGGAGAAGGTGTTTGCCCGGCTGGGCGCGGACGCGGAGCTGGCCTGGAAGCAGGTGATGCAGGCCCTGGCGGCGCCGCCGGAGGCCTGATTCGGGGTGTCGCGGGGGTGGGGCTCAGTGCCCCTTGAGGGCGTAGATGCCGGGGGCGTTGCGCCAGTAGCCCTTGTAGTCCATGCCGCTGCCGAACAGGAAGCGGTCGGCCACTTCGAGCCCGGTGAAATCGGCGCGCATCGCCGGCCAGGCCTTGCGCTCGTGGTTCTTGTGCACCAGCACCGCGGAGAAGACTTCCCGCGCGCCTTCGGCTTTCAGGTGGTCGATGATCGCGGCGAGGGTGTGGCCCTCGTCGAGGATGTCGTCGAGCACCAGCACCGTGCGTTCGCAGAGGTCGTGGGTGGGGCTCACCAGCCAGTCGAGCAGCGTGCCGTGCAGCGCATGGCCGTAGCGGGTGGCGTGGAGGTAACCCACTTCGAGGGGAAACGGCAGGCGCGGCAGCAGCCGGCCGGCCAGCACCAGCCCGCCGTTCATCACGGTGTAGACCAGCGGGTTCTTGTCGTGCAGGCGGGCGGTGATGTCGGAGGCGAGGCGCGTCAGGGCGGCGTCCACTTCGGTGGCGTCGCACAGGCAGTCGGCCTCCTCGCGGACGCGGCGGATTTCGTCGAGGTCGACGGGCTTCATGGGGCGGATCTCAGGAAACGAGGTTGCGTGCCCGGCGGACGAGCTGCCAGCCCATCCAGCCACGCCTGAGCCAGCGGATGGCTGCCCGGGGCCGGGCGACCAGCACGAAGATGCCGATGCCGGAGAGGATGGGAGCGTTGTTGCGGGCCCACAGGACACCATCGACGACCTTGTCGACGCCACGGAAGACGGGCGCAAAGCCCTGGGCGTGATGGATCATCGCCGCCCGCTGGTCGGCACTGCGGATCTGCAGGCGCTGCTTGCGCAGCGCCAGTTCGACGAGTTCGGGGCTCATTCTTTGCGGCGCAGGGCTTCCCGGTCGTGGGCGATCTCGGCCAGGCTCGCGCTGAACAGCCGGGAGCCGGCACGCAGCCGGGCGGCGGCGCGGGTGGCGGCCCATACCCCGGCGATGAACAGCCCGGTGGTGCCGAGGCCCAGGGCCAGCAGGCGGTGGCTATCCCAGAACAGCACCGTGAGGAAGGCCATCAGGAAGATCACGCCAAAGCCGATGAACAGCGCGGCCAGCACGGTATCGAAGAGGAAGCTGCCGGCGCGCAGCTTTTCTTCCTTGAGCTCGACGGCAAAGAGTTCGATCCGGGTCTGGAGCGTGGCCAGCCCGGATTCGGCGAACCCCTTGAGGGATTCGCCAAGGCGCGTGGGCGCGGGATCGCTCATGCGATGTCGCGCTTAGCGGCGGTTGACCAGCAGACCCAGCAGGAAGCCCACGCCGGCTGCCACGCCGACGGCCTTCCAGGGGTTGTCGTGGACGTAGTCGTCGGTGGCGCGGGCGGCGGCCTTGGTCTTTTCGACGACGGCGGCTTCGATGTCCTGGAACTTGTACTTGGCGGAGGTGAGGCGCTCGCCGAGGCGGGCGCGCACGTCGGCGACCTTGTCACCGGCCTGGCCGGCGGTGAGCTTGAGGAGCTCTTCGGTGTCGGCGACGACGGCCTTGAAATCGGAAACGAGTTTTTCCTTGGTGACTTGTGCTTCGCTCATGGTGTTCTCCTGGTTTTTTTACTGAGGCAAGGGAAGACGGTTGGGCTGACCGGGGTGCTGCTTTCGGCGGCCATGTGATCCTGACCAAGGCTAATCCCAATCGTTCCCGAAGGCAAACAACGATGGCGCAGGCCGCGGCGGGCGCTGTGGCCTGCCGGGCCGCGCCAAGCATCAGGCATCTTGCAATGTTTTATAAATTAATTCTATTGAATAAAGACATCGCTTCGGCCGAAAAGGGAAAGCGCATCGTCATTCGCCGAAGGGGTAGTCGTAATCGACGGTGAGGGGCGCGTGATCGCTGAAGCGCTGGTCTTTGTATACAGCCGCGTGCCGGGCGCGTTGGCCGAGTTCGGGGGTGGCGATCTGGTAGTCGAGCCGCCAGCCGACGTTCTTGGCCCAGGCCTGGCCGCGGTTCGACCACCACGTGTAGCAGGCGTCGGTGGCTTCGGGGTGGAGCCGGCGGTAGGTGTCGATCCAGCCCTGCTCGTCGAACAGCCGGCCGAGCCAGGCGCGTTCTTCGGGCAGGAAGCCGGAGTTCTTCTGGTTGGAGCGCCAGTTCTTCAGGTCGATGGCCTGGTGGGCAATATTCCAGTCGCCGCAGACGATCACGTCCTGGCCGCTGGCGCGCAATTCGGCCATGCGGTGGATGAACAGGTTCATGAAACGGAATTTTGCAATTTGGCGCTCGTCAGAACTGGAACCAGAGGGCAAATATAGGGAAACGACGGACAGCGAGCCAAAATCGGCCTGAAGATAACGCCCCTCGGCGTCGAATTCTTCATTGCCGATGCCTTCAATGATGCGGTCGGGCGGCTTTCGGGTGTAAATTCCCACGCCGCTGTAGCCTTTTTTTGCAGCGCAATGAAAATAGCCGGTCAGCGAACCGGGGTTGATCATCTCCGGCGTCAGGTCGCCGATCTGTGCCTTGAGCTCCTGCAGGCACACGACATCCGCGTTCTGAAGTGCCAGCCAGGGCAGGAACCCTTTCACGCTGGCCGAACGGATGCCGTTGAGGTTGACGGTCACGACGCGTAACATTTTGTGTAACTTGGTCCGATTTTTGGAAACGAAGTGAATTTTAGCCGCGATTTCATTCAGCTCGCCTGCGACAAGGGTGTTCTGCGATTTGGTGAGTTCGTCACCAAGGCGGGGCGGCTGTCGCCCTATTTCTTCAACGCGGGCCTGTTCAACGACGGCGCGTCCTTCGGTCAGCTGTGTGATTTCTACGCGCGCACCCTGGTGGCGGCCGATCTGCCCTGCGACATGCTCTTCGGGCCGGCCTACAAGGGCATCCCGCTGGTGGCCGGCACGGCCATGCGGCTTGCCGAACGCGGCCACAGCCTGCCCTTCTGCTTCAACCGCAAGGAAGCCAAGGACCACGGCGAAGGCGGCACCCTGGTCGGCGCCCCCCTGGCCGGCCGCGTGGCCATCCTCGATGACGTGATCTCCGCGGGCACCTCGGTGCGCGAATCCGTCGAGATCATCCGCGCCCACGGCGCCACGCCGTCGGCGGTGGTGATCGCCCTCGACCGCATGGAGCGCGGCACCGGCAGCCTGTCGGCGGTGCAGGAAGTGCGCGACACCTACGGCATCCCGGTGCTGGCGGTGGCAACCCTGACCGATCTCATCGCCTACCTCCACGACAGTCCCGCCCTGGCGGCCAACCTGGAAGCCGTTCAGCGCTACCGGGCAACTTATGGTGTGGCCGCGGAAGCCTGATCCAATGGTTCGACGCGCCCTTCTCCTCGCCCTCTGGACCGCGCTGCCCGCGTGGGCGCAGACGCCCACGAAGGGGACGGTGTTCTGCTGCATGGACAACGGCCACCAGGTGTGCGGCGACGTGCTGCCGATGCAGTGCTACGGCAAGGGCTACCGCGAGATGAGCCCCCAGGGCACGGTGCGGCGTCTCGTCGAGCCGCCCCTGACGCCCGAACAGCTCGCCCGCCGCGAGGCCGAAGACCGCGCCCGGCGCCTGGAACAGGCCCGCCTGCGCGCCGAGCAGCGACGCAATCAGTCGTTGCTGGAGACTTACTCCAGCGTGGCCGACATCGAAACCCGCCGCGACCGCGCGCTGGAAGGCGTCGACCAGGAGCTCAAGCGTGCCGAGGCCCGGCAGGCCCAGCTGATCAAGAAGCGTGAAAGCCTCAATCGCGAGGCCGAGTTCTACGCCAGGCGCCCGATGCCGTCGCCCCTCGCGGCGGCCCTGCGCGAGTCCGACAGCGAGCTGGCCGCCCAGGGGTCGGTGATCGAAGCGAAGAAGCGCGAGGTCGAGGCCATCCGCACGCGCTACGAGCAGGACCGCATCCGTTACATCGCGCTGACCGATCCCCGCGGCAGCACTCCGCCGCCCCGCTGAAACATTTTTCCTCCCTTCCCGGGGCGGCGCCGGGATCCCGTCTTTTCATCGCGCATATTCCCCTGTCAATTAAGGGTGCAATTTGCTTCGTGGAATGAAATCCGGGATCACCTTTGTTGGCGAGCATTTCCCGGGTTTTGCCAAATGTATTTCGCCGTTGTATCCGCGCAAGGCTTTCTGACATTTGCATTCCACCAAATCGTCCTTGAATGAAAACAAGCGTGTCAGGTGCGCTCATTCTGGGTCGGGGAGGCGAGAACGTGAATGGTCGCCGATTTGGTGCATGATAAACTTTGAAGCATGCAGGACATCCAGAAAGCCGGGACCGAACGGTGGATTCAGATACGTAGTCATACGTCCTTTCGTCTCCTTTCCGATTCCAGAAAATAAACATGCTTCGATACAAGATCGTCCCCGTCACCCCGTTTGAACAGAATTGCTCGCTGCTGTGGTGTGATGCTTCGCGCCGCGCCGCGGTGGTGGATCCGGGGGGTGATGTGGACCGCATCACGGAAGCCATTGGATCGCTCGGCCTGACGGTGGAAAAGATTCTTCTTACCCACGGCCATATCGATCATGCTGGCGGGACGGCCGAGCTGGCCCGTCGCCTCAATGTGCCGATCGAAGGTCCGGAGCGTGAAGACAGCTTCTGGATCGACGCCCTGCCCCAGCAGAGCAAGATGTTCGGCTTTCCGCAGGTCGAGGCCTTCACGCCCGACCGCTGGCTGGTCGATGGTGACACCGTCAGCATTGGCGAGGAAACCCTGGATGTGCTGCATTGTCCGGGTCATACACCCGGGCACGTCGTCTTCTTCAGCACCGCTGCACGCCTGGCGGTGGTGGGTGATGTGCTTTTTGCCGGTTCCATCGGCCGTACCGATTTCCCCCGTGGAAATCATGCCACGCTCGTGAATTCCATCCGTCACAAGCTCTGGCCGTTGGGCAAGGATGTGGCTTTCATTCCCGGTCACGGTCCGATGTCGGATTTTGGCGAGGAGCGCGAAAGCAATCCTTATGTGGGTGACTACGCATGAACTCCGTTCGCGTGAATTGCTGCCAAAGGAGTCTGGCGCGTGGTTGTGGGTGGGCGTGCTTAATTTCTCGAAAAAGGTAGACCAGCGTGCGATTCGCTATTCTCGAAGATGATCCGGCCCAGATGGAAGTCCTGACGGGCTGGCTGAGGGAAGCCGGGCACGATGTGCATGGTTTCGGATTGGCTCGCGAATTGATGCGCGTAGCGAGCCGTGAAAGTTTTGACCTGTTCCTGGTGGACTGGGTGCTGCCCGATCTCACCGGCGAGCAGGTGCTGCGCTGGCTGCGCGTGGAGCGCGGCAACGATACGCCGGCGATCTTCATCACCTCCCGCGATGCGGAGGAGGACATCGCCAATGCCTTCAGCGCCGGGGCCGACGATTATCTGATCAAGCCACCGCGCCGGATCGAACTGCTGTCGCGGATCGAGGCGGTGATGCGCCGCTCGCAGCCGCGCACCAATAACCAGAGTCTGGTGGTGGCGCCGTACAACTTCGACCTGGCCCGCAAGATGCTGACGGTCGATGGGGTGCCCGTCGAGATGACCGACAAGGAGTTCGAACTGGCGGCCTTCCTGTTCCGCAACCTCGGTCGTCTGCTGTCCCGTGGTCACCTGCTGGAAGCCGTCTGGGGCCGTAACCCCGACCTGGCGACCCGGACGGTCGATACCCACATCAGCCGTGTCCGCAGCAAGCTCAACCTGCGTCCGGAAAACGGCTTCCGTCTGACTCCAACCTATAACTTCGGTTACCGGCTGGAGCGCATCGACCCGTCCGAGTCGCCTTCTCTTGGCACGGCAGTGCTTTCGCCGGCCTGATAGTTTTCCGGGGTTCCCGTCCGGGAACCCCGTTTTCCGCGCGCTTACTTCTTCAGCGCGTCACGGATTTCCCGCAGCAGCTTCACGTCTTCCGGTTCGGCCGGGGCTTCTTCGACCGGAGCGGGCTCTTCACGCTTGAGCTTGTTCATCGCCTTGATGGCCACGAAGATGGCCATCGCCACGATCATGAAGTCGATGATGGAGTTGACGAACACGCCGTACTTGAACAGCGGGGCGCCGGCCTTTTCGGCGGCTTCCATGGTTTCGAAGGTCTTGTCACCCAGGTTGAGGTAAAGGTGCTTGAAGTCGACGCCACCCAGCAGCTTGCCGATGACCGGCATCAGCATGTCCTTGACGAGGGAATCGACGATTTTCTGGAAGGCCCCGCCGATGATCACACCGACGGCGAGGTCGACCACATTGCCTTTCATTGCAAATTCTTTGAATTCCTGAAGAAAGCTCATAACTACCCCTTGTATCGATTGATAATCCAGATTATTTGGCTTGAGAAACCGGTACCTTGCCATAAGGGTCAAGGCATCCTTTTCCATCTTAAAAGGCCGAATGCCCATTAAGCTCGTGTCTTTAGCACGGCGTGACACAGTTCAGGACGAGTTTGCGAAGTTTTGCACCCTGCGGTTGCCCGCCAACTAATATATCGAGCCAAACTCGACCGAAAGACACCGTCCGTGGTTTGTCATCCTCTACGTTTTCTGGGCCTTGCGGTGGGTGCCCTTGCATCCTGCGGCGCCCTCGCCGCCGATCGGGAACTCATCTACACCACGCGATCGGGCGATACGCTCATCGGTCTGGAGCGACAGTTCCTGGCTGCGCCGTTTGGCTGGAAGAACCTCCAGCTCCACAACCGCGTGCTCGATTCCCTGCGGGTGCCGGTGGGGGCCAAGCTGCGGATTCCCGAAGCGTGGATGCGGATCGAACCGAAGATGGCCCGGGTGATCGCCCTGCAGGGCGATGTGACGATGGACGGTCGGGCCCTCGGGCTTGACGCCAAGGTACCCGCCGGCGCCTTCCTGCGCACTGGCGTGGGCGCCTTCGTGACCCTCGCGATGCCCGACGAATCCCGCCTGACCGTCCAGCCCCAGAGCGCCGCGCGCCTCGACAAGCTGCACGGCGTGCCGGGTTTCAGCGGCCAGAGCGCCGAAGTCTTCCTCGAACGCGGGCGCGTCGAAACCCGCGTCGAGGCCCAGCGCGGGCCGGCCGCCCGTTACCAGATCCGCACGCCGACCGGCTCCGTCGCCGTTCGCGGCACCGAATTCCGCGTCGGCGCCAACCCCGACGCCCACGCCGCCCAGGCTGAAGTCACCGGGGGCGAGGTGCAGTTCAACCCCGCCGGCAGCGGCGCGCCGAAGGCCCTGCCGGCGGGCTTCGGCCTCGTCGCCAAGGCCGGTCAGGCGCTGCCGCCGGTTCGCCCGCTGCTGCCCGCGCCGGCGCTCGACAGCGTCCCCGCCCGGTTCGAGCAGGTCGCCCTGAGCCTGCCTTTCGCGCCCGTGGACAAGGCCACCGGATACCGGGCCCAGGTCGCCCGCGATCAGGCCTTCGCCGACGTGGTGATGGACGGCGTGTTTGCTACGCCCCAGGCCCGCTTCACTGGCCTGCCCGACGGCACCTACTGGCTGCGCGTGCGGGCGATCGACGATGCCGGCCTCGAAGGCCTCGACGCGTCCCGGACGTTTGAAGTCCGTGCCCGCCCCCTCGCCCCGGCCGTGCTGGCCGCGACCGACGGCCGGCTCGCCTGGCGGGCCGAGGGCGACGCAGCGCGTTATCGCGTCCAGCTTGCCACCGACGGCCACTTCGCCACCCCGCTCATCGAGCGCGACGTGGACGGCCTCGAGCTGGCCCCGCAGCTCGCGCCGGGCCGTTACGACTGGCGGGTGGCCAGCGTGGCCGCCGACGGCCATCAGGGCCCGTGGGGCGAGCCTCACGCGTTCATCGTCCGGGCGGCGCCCGGCCCGGTCAGCGTGACCGCCTACAACCAGCGCCTGCGCTTTGCCTGGCCCGCTGGCGGCAACCAGCTCTACGACGTGCAGCTGGCGCGGGACGCCGGTTTTACCGACCTGATCGCCGATCAGCGCATCGGCGAGGCGGCCTTCACCATTGCGGCACCGGCTTCCGGCACCTACTACCTGCGGCTGCGCGGCACCTATCCGGATGGCACGACCAGCCCGTGGTCAGGCGTCCAGACGCTCCGGACCTTCTACCTGCTGCCCTGGTGGTCCCTCTCGTCGCCCGCCGTCTCCAACCCGTGAGAAACGTCGGCGGATCCCTGCGCCGCCCCAACGTCGAGTGGGTTGCGGTCACCCTTCTGTGCGTGACGCTGGCCGTGGCGTCGGCGGTGGAGGGCTGGCTGTGGCGCATCGACCAGACGATCTACGACGGCGTGCTCACCAGCTGGGTGTCGCCGCCGAGCGACGAGGTGGTGATCATCTCCATCGACGACGCCAGCCTGGCCAGCCTGGGCCGCTGGCCGTGGTCGCGCCGCGTGCACGCCGCGCTGATCGACCGGGCGCGGGAAGTCGGCGCCTCGGCGATGATGTTCGATGTGCTGCTGGATGCGCCGAGCCGTGACGATCCAGGAGCCGACGAGGCCCTCGCCCGGGCCATGCGCAGTTTTGGCCGGGTGGTGCTGCCCCTCAGCCAGGCCACCACCGGCTCGGTGCTGAGCGGCGAGGTGCTGCCGCTGCCGATGTTCGCCGAGGCCGCTGCCGCCCTCGGCCACGACCAGCTCGAATTCGACCCTGACGGCATCGCCCGCAGCGTTTACCTGTGGGAAGGCTTCGGCACGGCACGCCATCCCCAGTTGGCCCTGTCGCTGCTGCGGGTTGTCGATCCGGCGGTGCGCGGCCGGTATTCGCAACCGGCCCCCCGCGAGGGCGCCGACGCCCAGCAATGGCAACGCGCCGGCTGGCTGCGCATCCGCTTCTCGGGCTCTCCGGGCAGCTACATCCATTACTCCTACCGGGCGGTACTGAGCGGCGAAGTGCCCGCTGCGGCCCTGCGCGGCAAGCTGCTGTTGGTGGGCGCCACCGCGGCAGGCATGGCCGAAGCGGTGCCGACGCCCACTTCGGGCCTGTCCCGCTCGATGCCGGGCATCGAGTTCCAGGCCAACGTCTTCGATGCCCTGCGCGGCAACGGCGTCATCACCCCGCTGCCGGCGTGGGTCGCCGGGCTGGTGGCCGGCCTGATGGTGGGCGGGCTGATGCTGGTGCTGCTCTACGCCGACGCCCGCATCGGCCTGATGACCTCCTTCGTCCTCGCCGCCGCTGCGCTGCTGCTGGCGGCCCTGGGCGTGACGGTGGGCGGCTGGTGGTTCGGGCCGGCGTCGGCGGTGCTCGGCTGCATGCTGGCCTATCCGCTGTGGAGCTGGCGACGCCTCGAAGCGGCCCAGCGCTACCTGGACGCCGAACTCATCGCCCTCGAGCGCGAAGGCTCGCCCCTTGGCCTGCTGCCCGACGATTCCGGCACCGCGGCCGCCGATCCGCTGGAGCAGCGCATCCGCATCGTCCGTCAGGTGGCCCAGCACCAGCGGGACGTGCGCCGCTTCATCGCCGACACCCTCGAGCACCTGCCCATCGGCGTGGTGGTGATCGACCAGCTCGACCGGGTGATCCTCCACAACGAGCGCGCCCGCTACCTGCTGCGCGCCTTCCGCAGCGACGCCCTGCTGGCAGCGCTGCGCGAGCTGCCGTGGCCGGTGTATGTGCCGATGCGCGACGGCCTGCCCGACCTGTCCGGCTTCTCGGGCATCCGCCAGTTCGAGCTGACCCCCGACAAGAAGCGCTACCTGCTCGTCTCGGTGGCCGATCTGGTGACCGAATCCAGCGGCCGGCCCGGGCGGGTGATCGGCCTGGCCGACGTCACCGCGATGCACGAAGCCCAGCGCAGCCGCGAGGACACCATGCACTTCCTGTCCCACGACCTGCGCGCGCCGCTGGCCTCCATCCTCACCCTGATCGACGGCCACCAGGGCGAGAAGACCGACTGGGGCGCCCAGATCCCGCGCATCGACCGCTACGCCCGCTCGGCGCTTGATCTGGCCGACGGCCTGTTCCGCCTGGTGCGCGCCGAGGGCTCCGATCCGAAGGACTTCGTGGAGCTGGATCTCGCCGGTCTGGTGGATTCGGCCGCCGACGAAGTGTGGCCCCAGGCCCACGCGCGGGGCATCCGTGTGGACGTTGACACCCGCGACGCCGAGACCGAGGAAGCCATCGTGCGCGGCGACTTCTCGCTGCTGCGCCGGGCGGTCATCAACCTGCTCACCAACGCCATCAAGTACGGCGCCGCCAACAGCACGGTGTCGGTGCGCCTGTCGGCCGAGGGGCCAGACTGGGTGATCCGGGTCAGCGACCAGGGCGAAGGCATGTCGGCGGACGCCCTGCCGCGGCTCTTCAAGCGCTTCTCGCGCATCGTCGAGGAAGGGCGCGACAAGCCCACCGGGGTTGGCCTCGGCCTGCTCATCGTGAAGACGGTGGCCGAACGCCATGGCGGCTCGGTGAACGTCGAGAGCGAGCTCGGCAAGGGCAGCACCTTCGAATTGCGCCTGCCGCTGCGCAACGCGACCGCACAGCTCGTTACGGGCTGAGCGGGGGCGTGGGGTAAGATCGGGGTCACGGGAGTCGTGATTTCTCCGGAAATGCGTTTCAAATACCTCAAGTACCTGGCCTTCGCCCTCGGTGGCGCCAGCACGGCCGTCGCCACCGGTGCGCTGTATCTCTACGCCACCTTTGACGGCGCCCGCCTGGCGACCGACCTGAGCCACTTCACCAAGCAACGCCATCAGCGCACCCTGCGCTTCGACGGTGCGGTCGAGCTCGCCATGTTCCCGCGGCTCGAGCTGCGCCTGCCGGCCATGGCGCTCTCCGGCCGCAACGGCGACGGCGAGTTCCTCGGCATCGAGCAGGGCACCATCGGCCTGCGCCTGCTGCCGCTGCTGGCCCAGCGCGTGGTGGTGGATCGGGTCGAGGTGGACGGGCTGCGGCTGGCCCTGCGCCGGGGCAAGGACGGCAAGCTGTCGGTGGCCGACCTCCTCACTCCGCTGCCCGCCGAGGCGCCGCTGGAGTTCGACGTGGACAAGCTGGCGGTGACCGGCGGCGTGCTCAACTGGATCGACGAGGCCACCGGCCGCAACTTCGCGCTGTCCGACATCCGCCTCGGCACCAGCCGGCTCGGGCGCAAGGCCGACGGCAGGCTTGAGCTTTCCACCAGATTCACCCAGGCCACGCCCCTCGCCGATGCGCGCATCGAGCTGCAGACCGGCTACCGGCTCGACGGCGACGCGGGCCATCAGGCGCGCAGCGCCCATCTGGCGGTTCGCGGCGCGCTGGCCGACCGGGCTGATGTTGATGTGGATCTGGCGGTCGCCGAACTTCAGATTCCCGCCGACGGCGCGCTCCAGGCGAGCGGCCTGAGCTTCGTGGGCAAGGACAAATCCGACGGGCGGCTGGCCGAACTGCGCGTCACCGCACCGCGGGTGGTGCTGGGCGTTGCCGGCCCCGAGGCCGCAACGGCCGACGCTGCCCTGCGGATCGACGGCAAGGCCTACGGCGGCCAACTCCGCACCCGCATCGCCGGCCTCGCCGCCAAGGGCAACCAGCTGGCGGTGGACAAGCTCAGCGCCGACATCGACTGGAAGACCCCGGCGGGCCAGTTGGCTGGCAGCCTCAGTGGCGCGGCCAGCTGGCAGGCGGATGCGCGGGTGCTGGACATCCCGGCGCTGGCCGGCGAGCTGGGCCTGACGGCCGCCAAGCCTGGCGCCGCGCCCCTCAAGATCGCCACCCAGCTGGGCGGCAAGTTTGATTTGGGGCGTGACAACGGCGGTGGCAAGCTGGATCTGCGGTTTGGCGACAGCCATCTGACGGGCAGCTGGAACCTGCCGAAGCTCTCGGCCCCAGGCATCGGCTTCGATCTGGACGTGGACCGCTTTGACGCCGACCGCCATCTGGGCCCCATCGACGGCACTACCCGCATTGACGCCGCGGCCCTGTCGGGGCTGGATGCGGACGGGGTGCTGAAGGTCGCGAGCCTCAAACTTGGCGGCGTGCACGTCGAGCGCCTGCGCCTGCCCTTGGCGCTCCACGGGGGCAAGCTCGCGGCGACGGCCTACACCGGAAATCTCTACGGCGGCACCCTGGAAGGCACGGCCAGCCTGGCCGAGGGCAACAAGCTCCAGTGGCGCAGCTACGTGCAGAACGTCAATGTGGCACCGCTGCTCCGCGACGCGACCGGCCGGGAGCCGGCGAGCGGCCTGCTCAACCTGTTCATCGACGTGAGCGGTGCCGGCCAGACCCTGGCCGACGTGCGCCATGGCCTGGCTGGTCAAGCCCGCGTGCGCCTGCGCGGCGCTGTATTGCGCGGCATCGACGCCTCGGCCGCGCTGAAGGACTGGCGCGGGCCGATCCAGGCCCGCCAGCCCGCCAAACGACCGTACCGGGACACCGAGAGCACGCCGGTGGGCGAGCTCACGGCAGGGTTCGAGGTGGCTGGCGGTCACGCCCGCAGCAGTGATCTGCAGGCCCGCAGCCCGACGCTGGCGCTCACGGGTGGCGGCAGCATCGATCTGTCCGGCCCGCGCGTCGACGCCCTCGTCCGGCTGAACCTGCTGGCCGTGGCGCCGGTGGACACGCCCGTGCTCGGCAGCCTGCGCGGCGTGCCGGTGCCCGTGCGGGCCCGGGGCGCCCTGGCCCGGCCCGACTGGCAGCTCGATCCGGGCGCGGCGCCGATGGCCCCGGTGAAGCCGGTGGTGATCGCGCCGCCTGCGCCCCGGCTGGTGGTCAAGCCGGCGCCCCGCCCGGCGCCCGCGGCGCCTTCGTCAGCACCTGCATCGGCCCCGGCGGTGGCTCCTGTCCCGACGCCGGCCGCAGCCCCGGTCGCGCCGCCGCCTTCGCCCAAGCCTGCGCCCGCTCCTGCACCTGCTCCGGAGCCCGGAAACTAGGCCGGTTTCCGTACTCCTCCGTATGGTGCTAGATTTGATCCCCGCTGCACCCACAAGAATACCGAGGAGACTTCATGAGCATTCCGTCCGTTTTCCGCGGCGCCCTGCGCCTGCCTGCCATCGCTGCCCCGATGTTCCTGGTTTCCGGCCCGTCGCTGGTCATCGAGACCTGCAAGGCCGGCGTGGCGGGCACCTTCCCGGCGCTCAACGCGCGCACCTCCGAACAGTTTGATGCCTGGCTGGGCGAGATCTCCGGCGCGCTGGCGGCCGCGAAGGCTGCCGATCCGTCGGCGGCGGTGTCGCCCTACGGCGTCAACCTGATCCTCCACGCCTCCAACCCGCGGGTGGCGCCCGACCTGGAACTCATCTGCCGCCACAAGGTGCCCTTCGTCATCACCAGCCTGGGCCACCCGGGCGAGGTGGTGAAGGCGGTGCATGAGTACGGCGGGCTGGTGTTTTCCGACGTGATCCACGCCTACCACGCGAAGAAGGCCATCGCCGCCGGCGTGGACGGAATCATCGCGGTGGGCGCCGGCGCGGGCGGCCACGCGGGCACCCAGAGCGCCTTCAGTCTGGTGCGGGAGATCCGCGAGTTCTGGGATGGCACGCTGGTGCTGGGCGGGTCGATCTCCGACGGCTACACGGTGCGCGCGGCCGAGGTGCTCGGTGCCGATCTGGCCTACATGGGCACGCGTTTCATCGCGACCCGCGAATCCAACGCCCAGGACGCCTACAAGCAGATGCTCATCGACAGTTCGGCGGGCGATGTCGTCTACACCGACGCAATCTCCGGCACCAACGCCAACTTCCTGTGGCCGAGCCTGGAGCGGCTGGGCCACAAGCGCGAGGAGCTGGTGCAGGGCGTGGGCAAGGGCAAGCTGAAGGCCTTGTCGGACGAGGCCAAGGCCTGGCGGGATGTGTGGAGCGCCGGCCATGGCGTGGCGACGATCCACGACGCGCCGCCGGTGCGCGAGCTGTGCGACCGGCTGGCGGCGGAATACCGGGCGGCCTGTGCCCTGCCGCCGAGCCCGGCCGTCACAGGCTGATCCCGGCGCCGCTCAGGCGGTGGGCGGTGCCAGGCCGGCGCGCGCCGGCCGGCCGCGCTTGCCGTCGTACATGCGCAGGTCGGCCTGGTTGAGCAGGCCGTTCGGGTCCTGCGCGTCGTCGGGATACACCGCCAGGCCGATCGAGCAGCTGATGCGCACGTGGCAGTGGCCGAGGTTGATCGGCAGGGCCACGGCGTGGGTGATCTTGGCGACGATGGCCGCCAGCGAACGGTCATCGCCGGCTTCGTAGAGCAGCACCGCGAACTCGTCGCCGCCGTAGCGGGCCACCCTGTCTTCGGCGCGCACCACCCGGCGCACCCGGTAGGCCACCGCCTTGAGCACGGTGTCGCCGGCCTGGTGACCGTGGGTGTCGTTGATGACCTTGAAGTCGTCGAGGTCGATGAACAGCAGGGCGATGCGGTCGGTGACTTCCCGCGCCCCGGAGATCGCCGCCCGCAGGTGACGCTCGAAGTGGTCGCGGTTGAGCTGGCCTGTGAGGCTGTCGTGGTTGGCGCGGAACTCGTTGCGGCTGGCCCGTTCGTGGAACTCGGTGATGTCCACGATGGTGCCGATGAAGCCGCGGATCTGGCCGTGCTGGTCGCGCAGGGCGCCGGCTTCGGCGCGCAGCCACAGGGGCCGGCCGCTGGGGTGGATGTAGCGGAATTCTTCCGAGAAGCGGGTGGCGGATTTGACGGCCAGCAGCCAGCGGTCGTGGATGCGCTCCTGTTCGGCGGCGGGCAGGAAATTTGGCCACGGGCTGCCGGCCACCTGGGCGAGTTCGCGGCCCAGGAGCTGCTCGCCGCGTTCGTTGAGGAAGGTGCAGCGGGCTTCGGCGTCGGCCTCGAACAGCCCGGCGGGGGCCTGGCGGGCGAGCTCGCGGAAGCGCATCTCGCTGCGCTGGAGTTCTTCCTGGGCGCGGGACAGGCGCTGCAGGTCGTTGCGCAGCTGGTGGGCCTGCTGCTTGAGAAGGGCTTCCCGGTGCACCGCCTCGGTCACGTCGCGCACCTGCAGCAGGCACATGCGGCGGGTGCCGTCGGTGGTGGGGGTGACGTCGATGGCCTGCATCATGCGCTGGCTGTGGTCGCTGCCCGGGGGGAACAGCGGCAGCGGCATCGGGTGCAGGGCGTGGGACAGGCGGGCGGTCCAGCCGAAGTCGATGGCTTCGCGCACGACGAGGGTGAGCCGCGGGTCGATGTGGTTTCCGAAGGCCTCGGTGAGGGTCATGCCTTCGGCCTCGTGGGCGGCGCGGGTGGCGCGCTGGGCGATCCAGCGGTTCCACAGACGGATCCGCCCGTCGTGGTCGAGGAGGATCAGCCCGATGTCGACGCTGTCGGCCAGGAGGTGGTCGTCGTTCATTGGAGCGCCGCGGAGGGCAGCCTGAACAGGTGGGCGACGCGGGCCATGAACTGGTCCACCGAGGGCACGTCCATCAGGAACAGCACGAAGCCCGACAGGTTGTGGGCGGACATCACCATGCCGATCCGGGCGACGAGGATGAGGTTGTCCGCGGCCTTGTCGTCGAGCAGATGGGCGGCGTCGCTGCACTGGACCCGGGGCAGGGAGCCGATGAGCTCGGTGCCGAACAGGTTGGCGAGGCTGCTCATGCAGCTGTTGATGATGATGTTGCCGATCTCGGCGAGGGCGTCCTGTTCGAGCTCGGTGATGTGAGCGATCGGCGTGTCGTCGCCGAGCATGCGGCGGACGATTTCGAGGCTGCCGTGCTCGGGGAAGAGCAGCAGGGCGTCGGTGACGAGGCCGTCGCTGCCGGTGAAGCTCTGATTGATGCGGCACAGGCGGGTCGGGTCCTGGTCGGCCTTGTCGCCCTGCAGGCGGCGGGTGAGCTCGTCCCGGGAGATGAACTCGACGATGGGCACCGACAGTTCGATCTCCTCGTGGACGATGGCCGAAAAGGTGGCGGCCGCTTCGCCGAGTGACAGGTTGAAGGCTTCCGCCAGGGCATCCATCTCGAGGTCGGAGAAGGTGCGCATGGCGTCAGTCCAGCAGGCCCAGAATGCTGGCCACGACGGATTCGGTGATCGGTTTGCGGAAGAAATGCACCCCCCGCTCGGCGGCCCGGCGCTGGATGGATTCCTGGACGTTGGCGGTGAGCAGGGCGAGCCGGATGTCCGGATGGCTGGTGCGCAGCTTCTCGGCCAGTTCGAGCCCGGACATCCCGGGCATGTTCATGTCGATCACCGCGAGCTGCGGGGTCTGGCTGGCGAGCACGGACAAGGCGTCGTTGCCGTCGCCAGCCTCGAGGATCTGAAGCCCGGGACGCAGGCTCCGGATGATCGAACTGCACAACATGCGAGAGGCGCGGCTGTCGTCGACGAGAAGAATGGTGGCGGTCATGGAGCACTCTTTGGGGCTGCTGCGGTGCTTACGGCGGCACTTGAGTAAACTTTAGTCAAATCGCTTATGTCCTGCGCGAGGCCGGTGTGGCGGGCGACTTGGGGCTTTCCCTGATCGGCAGAGACGCCGGCGGGCCGGGCCGGTAAGCTGCGGCCTTGCGCAAACTGCCGGTCGTTGTCCATGTCGTCGTCGTCCCTGCCTTCACGGGCTTCTCTCGTCACGCGGGTGTTTCTGCCCTTTGCCGCGGGCTATTACCTTTCATACCTGATGCGTACCGTGAATGCGGTGATTTCGCCCGACCTGACCCGTGAACTGGGCCTGGGCGCGGCCGATCTGGGCCTGCTGACGAGCACCTACTTTTTTGCCTTTGCGCTGGCCCAGATCCCGGTGGGGATCGCCCTCGACCGCTACGGGCCGCGACGGGTCGAGGCCTTGCTCCTGCTGCTCACCGGGCTGGGCGCGGCGCTGTTCGCGCTGGGTGACAGCCTGCCGGTGCTGGCGGGCGCGCGGGGTTTGATCGGGTTTGGCGTGTCGGCCTGCCTGATGGCCGGGCTGAAGGGCTTCACGCTGTGGTTCCCCCGGGAGAGGCTGGCGTCGATGACCGGCTACGTGATGTCCAGCGGCGCCCTCGGGGCGGTGACGGCCTCGGCGCCCCTCGAGGCGGCCCTGCCCTTCATCGGCTGGCGCGGCGCTTTCTGGGTGGTGGCGGTGCTGGCGGTGCTGGTGGCGGCGACGATCTTCTTCGCAATGCCGGAGCGGGACGACGGGCACGAGAAGGGCGATCTCCAGCAGGCCCTGCGCGGGGTGGGCGAGGTGCTGACGGCGGTGCCCTTCCGGGGCTTTGCGGCCCAGTCGGCGTTCTTCACCGGCGGCTTCATGGCGCTCCAGGGCCTGTGGGCGGTGCCCTGGCTGATGGAGGTGAATGGCTACAGCCGGGCGCTGGCGGCGGATCACCTGCTGTGGCTCAACGTGGGGATGCTGGCGGGTCAGCTGTCCATCGGCACCTGGGCGATTCCCCTCGCGGCGCGCGGCGTGTCGCCCCTGCGGCTGATGCAGATCGGGCTCTTCGCGAGCATGGTGGTGGAGGCGCTGATCATCGCGCAGGTGGGCCCGACCCTGGCGCTGTGGTGCCTGCTGGGCGTGGTGTCGGCGACCGGCGCGCAGATGTACGGCGTGCTGGCGGGCTACTTTCCGCTGCGCCTCGCCGGCCGGGTGACGACCTGCATCAACCTGGTGGCCTTCGTGGGCGCGTTTGGCGTGCAGTGGGGGCTGGGCGGGCTGGTGGATGGCCTGCGCGGCGGCGGGATGAGCGCCGCCACGGCGCTGGTGGTGGCCTTCGTGCTGCTGCTGGCGGCCCAGGCGCTGAGCTTCATTCCCCTTTCGCGGGCCGGGCGGCTGCAGCCGGTGGCCTGATTGGCTCAGGCCTCGTCCTGCCCGGCGACGCTGTATTCCCCCCGATTGACCCGCGCCACCGCCGCCGCAAAGCCGGATACGCCTGCGCCCTTGTAGAACAGGCAGGGTCGGCCGATGCGCTTGCAGTGGCTCTTCACGTGGTAGTAGGCGTTGTGGCTGATGTGGTCGGTGGGGCACAGCACTGCGTCGGCGCCGTTGATCATGTCGGGCAGGCGCGAGAGGGATTCCTCCAGGCCGCCGTCGTGGTGGATCAGCTTGATGCCGAGCCTCCCGGCGAGCTGGCGGTACTGGGCGATCAGCGCGGCGCGGCCGCCTACGTAGAGGATGCAGCGCTCGCTGGTGGCCTGGGGGCAGCCGGCGCAGTCGTCGCTGCCGGCGCGGGTGCACACGGCTTCGGTGTCGGCGTCGTCCACCGCGGGCAGGCTGGCCTGCAGGATGGCTTCGAGGGCGTTGCGCTCGGATAGGGCGGTATCCCGCTCGGCGGCCAGGCGGATGCTCTCCTGGTGGGCGTCCTTGAGGGTGCGTTCCAGGGTGAAGATGCGCCGGGTGGCGCTGGCGAGGTCTTCGGTGGCGCCCTGCAGGCTCATCAGCCGGCGGCCCAGATCGACCATCACCTGACCGGATTCGAAGCGTTGCAGGCGCTTCTTCAGCTCGGCAGCCTCGGTGCGGGCGGCGTCGCGCTCCATGAGGGCTGATTCGGCGGCGGCGAGCTGGCGGCGCAGGGCGGTGAGTTCGCGCTTGAGGCCGGAGCGCAGTTCGGTGTTTTCCTTTTCGAGCTGGGCGAGCCGCCGGGTGTCGGCCGCGAGCCCGGCGCCCACCCGGTGGGACAGCATGTGCACGCGCTGGTAGGCCGCCTGCAGGGTTTCGGCGGAGGCCATCCGGTGGGTGCACAGCGCCCAAAGGGGGCCGGCCACCTCGCCCCGGGCCAAGCAGGCCAGCCATTCGTCACGAAGCTCGGCGTCGGTCTTGAAGCGCGCGAAGCGGGCCACGGCCAGCCGGTAGCGGGCGTCGAGGTGGCGCTGGATGGCTTCGGAGGCCGGGTTGCGGCTGCGGGCGTGGCTCACCGCTTCTACGTGCAGGGCGAAGTCGTCGTCCGGGCGGGCGGCGAAATGGCAGCGTTTGGCGATGCGCTGTAGGTCGCCCAGGGGCAGGCAGGTGCCGATGATCGGGCAGTGGTGCTGGGGGTCGAGGGTCCACAGGCGCGGGCGAGCGCGGGGCGTGTCGGGCTTGATCGGAGCGGGCGGCTCGGCGAACACGGCGGCGCCGGGTGGCAGGCGTTCAGCGTTGCGGCACATGGGGCTTCTCCGGGCTGCGGTCGAGGCGCTGGCTGGCGCGCTCGCAGAGGTCGCGCAGGTCGCGGTCGGTGTCGGGAAAGTCGGCAAGGCGGGCGAGGAGATCGGCGGCGCGGCGGGAGGCGTGGGGGCAGCCGGTTTCGTCGTAGCTCAGCACGGCGCTGAGGGCGCCGGCCCACAGGCTGGCGGGCGGGGTGGATGCGAGGCGAGGTTCCATCGGATCACTCTCTTTGTAGTTGAGAATGATTCGCAATATAGGCCGTGGCGAGAATAAAGTAAACGAGAACAATTCTCATGTATGCCTTGCGGGCAGCTTGGATGGATCGGGCGCCTTGCGTCGCTGGTGGGCGGTAAACGCACCGCGGGGCGTGCCCCGGTTTCCCGGAACACGCCCCGCGAGGCTGGGCGATCTGGCTGGCTTACTTGGCGCCGGCGGCAGGTGCGGCAGCCGGGGTGGCGGCAGCGGCGGCGGCCGGTGCGGCTTCGGCCTTCTTCGCGGCCTGCTTGGCAGTCTTCGCGGCCTTGTGGGCCTTCTTCACGGCCTTCGGTGCTTCAGCCTTGGCCGGCGTGGCGGCGGCGGGAGCGGGCTCGACCTTGGCGGGTTCGGTCGGCTTGGCGACTTCGGCCTTGACGGCTTCGACCTTCTTCTCGGCAGCGGCGGCGACGGCGGCCTTGGCGGCGGGCGCGGCCTGGGCCGGAGCGGCCGGGGTCTGGGCGAAGGAGACAGTGGCAAAGCCGGCGGTGATGGCAAGGGCGATGATCTTGTTCAGCATGAGATGTTCTCCTGAGGGATGACGTTTTGGTCCGGGCGGCGTGATTGCCTGCCCTTGCAGCGAATAACGCCGGCCCCTGGCGCGGGTTGTCAGCCCAAATGTAAGGTCATGTTCAGTTGTAACGGGGGCGCGACGGGGTTCGATGTGCTACAAAGAGAGAACGCGGCTGCGTTTCATTCGCGATTCGGTGAATTGCGCTGCGTCCTACCCAAACGTCTTGATTTCCCCCGGGAGAGTTGCCATGTCCTTGTTGCAGAACGCTGTTCGTTGTGGGGTGGCCGGTGTCCTGGCCTTGTCTGCGCCGCTGGCCGGTGCCTCGCTGGTGAGTTACTCGACGATCCTGAGCGGCGCAGCCGAGGCGCCGCCCAACGCGTCGGCGGGTTTTGGCGCTGCAACACTTCTGGTGGATACGACGGCGCTCACGATGACGCTGGACGTGAGTTTCGGCGGGCTGACGGGCAACGTGACGGCGTCCCACATCCACTGCTGCACGCCGGTGGCGATGACCGGGACCGCGGGGGTCGCGACCCAGGTGCCGACTTTCGTCGGCTTCCCGTCGGGGGTGACGGCGGGTATCTACCACCAGGTCTTCGACCTGACCCTGGCCAGCACCTGGAACCCGACCTACGTCACCAACAACGGCGGAACGGTGGCGCTGGCGGCGGATGCCTTCCTGACCGGGCTGGACGCCGACAAGGCTTATCTGAACATCCACACCAACGTGTTCCCCGGCGGCGAGATCCGCGGCTTCCTGACCCGCGATGTGCCGGAGCCGGCGATGCTCGGCCTTCTGGGGCTGGCGACGGGCTGTGGATTGCTGGCGCGTCGGCGCCGGGGGTGATCTGCCGGGCCGTGATGCGGCCCCGCGTTGCAGGGGTGGCGCGGCTCAGACTTCGGCCGGGTCCACGTCCAGGTGCCAGCGCAGGCCGCGGGCGGGTTTGAGCGCCCACAGGTGCCGGCTCCAGGCCGACAGGAAGGCCTGCAGGGCGGGGCGGCCGGGGGCTTCGACGAGGAGCTGGGCGCGCTCCCGGCGGGCGAGCCGGACCATGCGCATCGGCACCGCGTCGAACACCTGCACGCCGAAGGCCTGGGCGAAGGGCAGGGCGGCCTCGCGGGCTGCCTTCAGCCAGTCGAGGGCGGTGGCGACTTCATCGGCGGTGGCGCACAGCAGGGCGTTGGCGGCGAAGGGCGGGAAGCGGGCCTGCTTGCGCTCCTCCAGCTGCATCGCGGCGTAGCGGGCAAAGTCGTGCTTCGCGAGGCACTGGTAGAGGGGATGGTCGGGGTACTGGGTCTGGATCATCACCTGGCCGGGCAGCTCGCCCCGCCCGGCCCGGCCGCCCACCTGCATGAGCTGCTGGAAGAGGCGCTCCGGGGCGCGAAAATCCGCGGCAAACAGCGACGAATCGGCGTTGAGCACACCGACGAAGGTGAGCTTGGGAAAGTCGTGGCCCTTGGCCATCATCTGGGTGCCGACCAGGATGTCGGCCTCGCCGTTGCCGATCTGCGCCAGCAGCGCGTCCCACTGGGCGCGGGTGCGGGCGGCGTCGCGGTCGACCCGCAGCACCCGGGCGGTCGGGAAGCGTTCGGCGAGGGTTTCCTCGAGCCGTTGGGTGCCGCGGCCAAAGGGCTGGATGTCCTGGTTGCCGCAGTCGGGGCAGGAGACCGGGATGTGGGTCTCGCAGCTGCAGTGGTGGCAGCGCAGGCGCTTGTCGGCCAGGTGCAGCACCAGGTTGGCGGTGCAGTGCGGGCAGCGGCTCACCCAGCCGCAGGACGGGCACGACAGCACCGGCGCGTAGCCCCGCCGGTTGAGGAAGATGAGGCTCTGCTCGCCCCGCTGGAGGCGCGCGTCGATGGCCCGCAGCAGGTGCTCGGAGACGCCGTTCTGCAGCGTCTCGCGGCGCACATCCACCGGGCGCACGCTGGGCATGGTGGCGGCCACGGCCCGGTTGGTGAGTTCGATGCGGCGGTAGCGGCCGGTGTCGGCGGCGTGCCAGCTCTCCAGCGACGGCGTGGCCGAGCCCAGCACGATGGGCACGCTGCGCTGGCGGGCGCGCCAGATGGCAAGATCGCGGGCCGAATAGCGCACGCCTTCGTGCTGCTTGTAGCTGGCGTCGTGTTCTTCGTCCACCACGATGAGCCCCAGCCGCGGCAGCGGCGTGAACACCGATAGCCGGGTGCCCAGCACGATCTCGGCGCGGCCTTCCATGGCCTGCACGAAGCCCTGGGAGCGCGCGCCCTCGGCCAGCGCCGAGTGCAGGCTGACCACCCGGGCGGCGGGGAATCGACCCGCCACGCGGCCTTCGAGCTGGGGCGTGAGGGCGATTTCGGGCACCAGGATCAGCGCCTGTTCGCCCCGGGCGATGACCTGCTGGACGAGGCGCAGGTAGACCTCGGTCTTGCCGCTGCCGGTGACGCCGGCGAGCAGGAAGGGCTGGAACTGGCCGAAGCTGGCCGACATGGCCTCGACGGCGGCCTGCTGTTCGTCGGTGAGGGTGGGGGCGCCTGCCATGGCGGCGGGGTCGGCGGCGACGCCGGGGGCGATCCAGCCGCGCTTGAGGGCGTCGGCCACCACCGGCGTGCCGCCGTCGCCTTCGCGCAGCAGGCTGCGCCGGCGCGGGCCGTGGGTGGCGATGTCGCGCAGCAGGGCCAGTGCGCGGCTCTCGCGCTTGGTGCCGGCGAGGGCCTCGCGGCCGAGATCGGTGATGTCGAGGAGCGGGTCGGCCTCGGCGCCGGCGACGGCATCCGCCTTGCGCAGCCGCGGCGGCAGGGCCATCGCCACAACCTCGCCGAGCGGATGCTGGTAGTAGCGGGCGGCGAACTCGACCAGGGCCAGCCAGTCGGCGGGGAGGGCGGGGGCTTCGCGCTGGATGGCGATCACCGGCTTGAGGCGTTCGACGGGCAGATCGGCGGCGTCGGGCAGATCGACGATCAATCCGGTCTTCTCGCCCCGCCCGAAAGGCACCCGGACGCACCGCCCCAGATCCCCGGCCGTGACGTTTTCTGCCGTGTAATCAAAGCATTGGGGCAGCGGGACGGGAAGCGCGACGCGGACGATGGCGGTGCTCATGGCCTGAAATTTCGGTGAACTTTTACGATTTTAATTAAATCAGTGACTTACAAAGTTTTGATAAGACCGAAGATCGGAAACATTTTTGAAACCCTTGGAGTCGCGGGGGTATTTTCCGTTGTCCACAAAATCTGTGGATAACTTTGTGGGAAATTTGGGTAAAGCCTCGCAAAACCCGCTGCCGGCAAGCCCTGGCCCTACTTTGCCTAAATCCGGGTCAAATAATAAAACGTTTTAAAACAATGACTTAAATTTTAAGCCAGGTGCGTACGCGCGGGCTGCAACCTTTATGAAACAAAAGGTGGCGCTGTGCACAAGTCAAGCCCTGAATTGCAAATTTAGTGCTTGACGGGTCGGTTTTCAGCGCCCCCCGCACGCGGCGGGCGGAAACAAAATGGCCGGCGTTTGCCGGCCATTCCGGTGGAGCGTCACAGTCGTTTCACGCGCCTTGCCCGCGCAGCTTGCGGCTGTGTTCGTGGACGGTGTTCACCAGCACGGTGACGTTCTCGGGCGGGGTGAACTGGGAGATGCCGTGGCCAAGGTTGAAGACGTGGCCGTTGTGGGGGCCGAAGGCGTCGAGCACCTTCTTGGTCTCGGCGGCGACGGCTTCCGGGGTGCCGAAGAGCACGGCCGGATCGAGGTTGCCCTGCAGCGCGACCTTGTCGCCCACCAGCCGGCGGGCGGCGCCGATGTCCACCGTCCAGTCGAGGCCGACCGCGTCGGCGCCGCTGTCGGCGATGTCGGCCAGCCACAGGCCGCCGCCCTTGGTGAACACGATGCACGGGATCTTCTCGCCGTCCTTCTCGCGGGTGAGGCCGGCGACGATCTGGCGGGTGTAGGCGAGGGAGAATTCCTTGTAGGCGTCGTGGGCCAGCACGCCACCCCACGAGTCGAAGATCATCACGGCCTGGGCGCCGGCTTCGATCTGGGCGTTGAGGTAGGCGGTGACGGCCTTGGCGGTGACGCCGAGGATGTGGTGCATGAGATCGGGGCGGCTGTAGAGCAGCGCCTTGACCTTGCGGTAGTCGTCCGAGCCGCCCCCTTCGACCATGTAGCAGGCGAGCGTCCAGGGGCTGCCGGAGAAGCCGATCAGCGGCACGGAGTTATCCAGCGCGCGGCGGATTTCGGCGACGGCGTCCATCACGTAGCCGAGTTCGAGGTTGGGATCGGGCACGGCGAGGTTGCGGATCTCCCATTCTTCCTTCAGCGGACGCTCGAACTTGGGGCCTTCGCCTTCGGCGAAGTACAGGCCCAGGCCCATAGCGTCGGGCACGGTCAGGATGTCGGAGAACAGGATGGCAGCGTCGAGGTTGTAGCGGGCCAGCGGCTGCAGGGTGACTTCGCAGGCGAGGCCGGGGTTCTTGCAGAGGTCGAGGAAGCTGCCGGCGCGCTTGCGGGTTTCGCGGTACTCGGGCAGGTAGCGCCCGGCCTGGCGCATCAGCCACAGGGGGGTGTATTCGGTGGGCTGGCGCAGCAGGGCGCGCAGGAAGGTATCGTTCTTCGGACGGCTCACTTGAAATCCTCGACAGGCAGGGGCCGCGCTAGGCGGCAAAGGCGGGATTATCCGCTTTTTTGGGGAGCGGGTAATGGGGAGTAGGGAGTGGGGAGTTGGAAGCGGGCGTGGGGCTGAACCCACTGCCCACTCCCCAATACCCATTCCCTATTTGCGCCAGAACTGCGGGGTGAACACCACGGCGAGGGAGAGCACCTCGAGGCGGCCGAGGAGCATCGTGAAGCTGCACACCCAGGTCTGGAAGTCGGTGAGCACGGCGTAGTTGGTGGCGGGGCCGACCTTGTTGAGGCCGGGGCCAGCGTTGTTGATGCTGGCGACGATGGCGCCCAGGGAGGTCATGAAATCCAGCCCCGACAGGATCATCACGAAGACCAGCATCACCACGCTCATGAAGTACAGGAAGATGAAGCCGAGGACGGCGATCACCACGTTGTTGGGGATGGTGCCGCCGCCGACCTTGACCGGATTGACGATGGCCGGGTGGATCAGGCGGGTGAGTTCGCGGTTGGCCTGCTTGGCGAGAATCAGGGTGCGGATCATCTTGATGCCGCCGCCGGTGGAGCCGGAGCTGCAAGTGATGCATGACAGGAACAGCATCCACAAGGGCGCGAAGACCGGCCACTTGTCGAAATCCTGGCTGGCGAAGCCGCAGTCGGTGGCCATCGACACGAGGTTGAAGCTGACGTGGCGAAGCGCGGTGGGGTAATCCTCGTAGGTGCCTTCGAGCCACACGTAGAGCGCCACACCGAAGCATGAGGCGACGATCAGGCCGACCACGCCGCGGGCTTCCACGTCCTGCCAGTACACTCGCAGGTTGCGGCCGCGCAGGGCAACGAAATGGGTGGCGAAGTTCATTGCGGCGATCACCATGAAGACGATCAGGATGAACTCGACCACCGGGTTGTCGAAGGCGCCGACGCTG